>JBEIJQ010000015.1:0-33765 GCA_040380145.1 Lewinellaceae bacterium
CCACCCGGGCTTCGGGTTCCTGTCCGAAAACGCCGCTTTCGCCCGCCGCGTCCGCGAGGCCGGGCTGATCTTCGTGGGCCCCACCCCCGAAGCCATCGAGGCGATGGGCGACAAGGCCAATTCCAAGGTCCTGCTGGAATCCCACGGCGTGCCCCTGATCCCCGGTTACCAGGGCGATGACCAGTCCACGACGCGCCTCGAAGCGGAAGCGCTTCGGATCGGTTTCCCACTGTTGGTCAAGGCATCGGCCGGCGGCGGCGGCAAGGGGATGCGGATCGTGCGCGATGCCGCCGATCTGCACGGGGCCATAGAGGCGGCCCGCGGCGAGGCGCTGTCGGCCTTCGGCGACGGGCGCCTGCTGCTCGAGCGCTACTTCGACTTGGCGCGCCACATCGAGGTACAGGTGGTGGGCGACCACCACGGCAAGATCCTGCACTTTTACGAACGCGAATGTTCGATGCAGCGGCGTTTCCAAAAGGTGATCGAAGAGGCCCCCTCGCCGACGCTCACGCCCGCGCAGCGCGAACAGATCTGCACCAGTGCCCTGCGCGTGGCCGGCGCTGTCGGCTATACCAACGCCGGCACCGTGGAAATGCTCTTGGATCCGCAGGGCAACCACTACTTCTTGGAGATGAACACCCGCTTGCAAGTAGAGCACCCCGTCACCGAAATCGTCACGGGTTTCGACTTGGTGCGCTTGCAGATCGAAGTGGCCCAAGGGCTTCCGCTGCGGGTCGAACAAAGCGAGATCTCGCTCCGCGGGCATGCCGTGGAGGCGCGCTTGTACGCCGAGGACGCGCGGGAGGATTTCCGCCCGGCCACCGGCACGGTCCATGTGTGGCAGGTCGGCGAGGTGCCCGGCCTGCGGCTCGACAGCGGCGTGGAGAGCGGCTCTTCGGTGGAGGCGTTCTACGATCCGATGATCGCCAAGGTCATTGCCGGCGGGTCCACCCGCACCGAGGCCGCGGCGCGTCTGTACCGCGGGCTTTCCGAACTGGCGGCCCTCGGCATCGTCCACAACCGCAGCTTCTTGATGGCCCTGCTGCGCCACCCCGATTTCGCCGAAAACCGCTTCGACACGCGCTGGATCGAACGGAACCTGCACGACCTGAAATCGCGGCTGATGCCCACCGAAAACCAGTTGGACCAGTACGCGCTCGCCACGACGCTGTTCCGCTGGCGCGAACGCGAAAACCGGCGCGACCTCCTGCGCCACCTCCCTTCGGGCTGGCGAAACCTGCACTATGCGCCCCAACGGGAGGCGTTCCGATTCGGCGCCGACGCTCGGGAAGTGCTCTACCGGTTCGATCCGCCCAACCGCTTCGCCTGTACGGTGGACGACCGCCCCTACACGGTCGAACTGCATCCCGATGAGGGGGCGAACAGCGTTTCGATGTCCGTGGACGGCCGCCGGCGGCGTTTGTGCATCGCTGCGACGGGCACCAACCAGTACCATGTCCAAGCCCCCGGCGAAAGCGACCTGCGCATCGCCGCCGAAGACCGCTTCCCATTGCCCGAGGAAACCCGCGCCGCCGGATCGCACACTGCGCCGATGCCCGGACAGGTGGTGCGGCTGCTCGTGGAAGAAGGAGAATCCGTCGAGGAAGGCCGGCCGCTGCTGGTGCTCAATTCCATGAAAATGGAAAATGTGCTCTACGCGGCCACCTCCGGAAAAGTGGCCTCCCTCCTCGTAGCCGCCGGACAGTTCGTGGAGGCCGACACGCTGATGCTCGTGATCGCCGCCGAGGAAGGCTGATTTTTTCGTGTCATTTGTTTGTCATAAAATCCGCCGAACAGGTAGGAGCACCTTTCTTTTTTCGAAAATTTTTTTATAAAAAACTGAAAATAAATTTTTTATAAAAAATTTTTTCCCAAAAAAATTTCGACTGATTTTCGTCAGTTTCCAGTCAGACCGAAGTCATACCCGTCTCCGTGGCCCGTGGGTTAGTTTTGCCCCGATCGCATTCGCGCCGTGTCCGCACCGCACTTCTGACAAAACCGTGACACGCCAGTGAGAACCAAGCCGTACCTTAGCGGCGTTTTTCGGACAATATGAAACCGCTCGACTGTTACAAAATCATCACGCTGACGCACCAACAGACCAAACTGACCCAGATCGGGAAGTTTGTTCTGCAGGGCTTGGACAACGACGAGGCCATGCGGGAGCAGCTCAACGCGTGCCGTGTGCAGTTCGATTGCGAAGAAATGCTGTATTTGTCCACTTGCAACCGCGTGATGTTCTTCTTCGTCTCGCAACAACCTTTCGATCGATCGGCAACGGCTGATTTTTTCCGTTTCCTGCGTCCGGATCTTTCCGCGCAGGACTTGGAATTTGTGGCCGAGCATGCATTGATTTACGAAGGACTGGAAGCGATCGGGCACCTTTTTGAAGTGGCCTCTTCCATCAATTCCCTCGTGGTGGGCGAAAGGGAAATCTTGCGCCAACTGCGCGAGGCCTACGACCGTTGCCATGGACTGGGGCTCACAGGCGACAACATCCGGCTGGCGATGCGCTTTGCCGTGGAAGCCGCCAAGGAAGTGTATTCCCGGACCCGAATCGGAGAAAAACCCGTTTCCGTGGTTTCGTTGGCCGTCCAGCGGCTGCTTTCGCAGCGCCCGCAAAAGGACGCCCGCATCCTATTGATCGGCGCGGGTCAGACCAACCACTTAGTGGGCAAGTTGCTGGTCAAACACGGTTTCCAGCACTTCACGGTCTTCAACCGCAGCATGGAAGGCTCCGAACAGTTGGCCAAAAAGGTCGGCGGACGCGCTTTTCGATTGGACGAACTGCCCTACTACCGCGAGGGCTTCGACATAATGGTGGTCTGCACCGGAGCCACCGAGCCGATCGTCACGCCACCGCTGTTCGAAGTGCTGCTCAACAGCGAAACGGCTCCCAAGCAGGTCGTTGACCTCTCCATCCCCAACAATGTCCACCCGGATGTGGCCTCCCGCACGGGGCTCCACTACACGGAAGTGGAGGATCTACGGGCCTTGGCGCGCGAAAACCTGGCTTTCCGTCAACAGGAAGTCGAGTGCGCAACGGAAATGCTCCGCGAACAGCTCGATGCTTTCGCACATCATTTCCGCTCCCGCCAACTCGAAGTGGCCCTTCGGGATGTTCCCGTGCAGATCAAGGCCATCCGCGAACGCGCGATCAACGAAGTGTTCAGCGACGAGGTCAACGCCCTCGCGCCCGAAACGCGCGACCTCGTGGAGCGGATGATGACCTATATGGAGCGCAAGTGCATCGGCGTGCCGATGAAGGTCGCCAAGGAATCCCTGCTGAAATAAGAGGGCTTCCGCACCCCGCCCACCGAAAATCCCTCGACCGATCAGGAGGGCGTTTCGTTGCCTTCTTCTTTTTTTCGGCGCAGTTCGAAATTCCGACCGAGATACACACGGCGCACTTGTTCGTCGGCGGCCAGTTCTTCGGCAGTGCCCGCTTTGAGGATGCTTCCCTCGAACATCAGGTAGGCCCGGTCGGTGATCGAGAGTGTTTCCTGCACGTTGTGGTCGGTGATGAGGATGCCGATGTTTTTTTCCTTCAGTTTCGAAACAATTCCCTGTATGTCTTCCACGGCGATGGGATCGATACCGGCGAAGGGTTCGTCGAGCAGGATGAACTGCGGATCGACGGCCAGGGCGCGGGCGATCTCGGTGCGGCGGCGTTCGCCGCCCGAAAGCGTGTCGCCGTTGTTTTTGCGCACTTTGTGGAGACTGAATTCGTCGATGAGCGACTCCAGGGCATCCCGTTGTTGGGCCCTCGACAGGCGGGTCATCTCGAGCACGGCCCGGATGTTGTCCTCCACGCTCAGTTTACGGAAAACGGAAGGTTCTTGGGGCAGATAGCCGATGCCTTTTTGGGCGCGGCGGTACATCGGCAGGGTAGTGATCTCTTCGTTGCCGAGCAGCACCCGACCCGATTCCGGGCGGACGAAACCGACCACCATGTAAAAAGTGGTGGTCTTGCCCGCGCCGTTGGGGCCGAGCAGCCCCACGATCTCGCCGCGTTCCACCGACAGCGACACGTTTTTGACGACGGTGCGCTTACCGTAGGATTTGAACAGGTTTTCGGCGTGCAGCTGCATGGGTGGGCGGGATCGTTCGGTCAAAAAGGTTCGCGGTGGCGGAGGGCGACTTCGACCCCGTATTTTTTCCGGAAATGCTCGGAAAGGGCGTTGGCCGCGAACACCGAGCGGTGCCGCCCCCCTGTACAGCCGAACCACACCGAGAAGCGATCGTGGCCCCGAGTGCGGAAATTTTCGAAATGGCGGTCCACCAAGGCAAAAACCGCTTCGAGGAAAGCGGGCATTTCGGTGCGGGCGCGCAGGAAATCGGCCACGGGCGCATCCAGTCCGGTGAGCGGCCGAAATTCGGGCGAGCGGCCGGGGTTGTCGATGCCCCGGCAATCGAACACGAAGCCTCCGCCGTGTTCGGGATGTCCGTCGGGCAATCCTTTTTTATAAGAAAAACTCATGACCTCGACGTGTACCACCGAAGCCTCTTCTTTTCGAAGGGGCGGCGCATAACGGCCTGCGATTTCCGGGGAGCAGAGCCCCGACAGGGAGCGCAGCAGTTCGGGCATGGGTATCGGCAGGGCGGGACCCGAAAGCCAACGGCGGATGTTTTCCAGTCCGTACGGGATGCTATCGAGAAAGTGCCGGCGTTTTTCGAACAGTCCGCGGAAGCCGTAAGAGCCAAGCACTTGGAGCCCGCGCAACAGCACGAATCCACGGAACCGCTCCCGGAAATCCGCTTCGTCCACTGCGACGAGTTCGCGCAGGGCGACGAGGTATCCGTCCAGCAACTTTTCGCGGACCGTTTCGGGCAGATCGGCCTTGGCTTGGTACAACAGGGAGGCCACATCGTATCCGAGGGGGCCTTTTTTTCCGCCTTGGAAATCGATGAAGCGCACCCGCTCATCCTTCACGAGGATGTTGCGAGCTTGGAAATCGCGGTACAGGAAAAACTCTCCCGGTCCTTGAAGCAGAAAAGCGGAGAGTGCCTCGAAATCGTTTTCGAGCGCCCGCTCGTCGAATTCCACTTTGTGGGGCTTGAGGAAGTAATATTTGAAATAATTCAGGTCCGAAAGCACCGCTTGCCGGTCGAACAAATCCCCGTGTTGGCAAAGGCTCCAATCGAGTCCATCACCGCCCGTGACCTGTAAGCGGGCCAGTTCGCGCAGTGCCTGTCGGTACAGGTCGAGTGCCCGTTCGGGTTCGGCTCCGGAGGGGAGTCCGCGCCGTTCTTCGAGCAGCCGGTCGAGCAGGGAATCGTCGCCGAGGTCTTCTTGCAGGTAAACGCCTTGATCGAGGTTATCGGCGAGGATCTCGGGCACCGGAAGGCCTTGGGCCCGGAAATGGCGGGCAAAAGAAACAAAGGCCCGGTTTTCGGCATCGTGGCGGTGCCAGGTGCCCATGACCGTTCCGCCCGGCCCGCCGAGCCGGACATAACGGCGGTCGGAGCCCGAAAGGGGGAGCGTTTCGCAGCGATCTGGGGCTGCGCCGCACCATTGGCCGTAGAGAGCTTGGAGAGCGTCGAGCATTTTTTCCGGAGAAAAAACAGGCCCCGAGAGAAAAGAGGGGATCAGGCGTTGGCCACCAGCGAGGGGTTGGCGATATCGTCGTCGACGACCACGCGACCACAGTGTTCGCAAACGATGACCTTTTTGCGCTGGCGGATCTCCAGTTGGCGCTGGGGCGGGATCTGGTTGAAGCAACCGCCGCAGGCGTTCCGTTCGATCTTGGCCACGGCCAATCCGTTGCGGTAGGCTCCGCGTATCTTGTTGTAGCCGACCAACAGGCGGTCTTCGACCAATTTGGCGGCACGGTCCGACTTTTTCTGCAATTCGGCTTCCTGCTTTTCCGTTTTTTGGATGATTTCTTTGAGTTCCTCGCGCTTCACTTCGAGGTCGCCGCTTTTCTTGTCCACCATGCCCTTGTTTTGCTCCAAGGTTTCTTGGCGTCCCTTGATCGCGCGCTGGATATCGGTCATTTTCCTCTGGGCCAGTTGGATTTCCAAGCGCTGGTTTTCGATTTCCCGGTTGATCGCTTCGAATTCCCGGTTGTTCTTGACGTCGTTCAATTGCTCGTTGTAACGGGCGATCGTGTTTTCGGCGTCTTTGACGTTCACTTTTTGGCGCGCGACCTCGAGATCGAGATCTTTGATCTCGGCCTCGATTTTTTTGATCCGGGTCTGGGTCCCGGCGATTTCGTCTTCCAGGTCGCGCACCTCGATGGGGAGTTCGCCTTTGAGGATACGGATTTCGTCCAGTTGGGAGTCTATTTTTTGCAGTTCGAACAGTGCCCGGAGTTTTTCTTCGACCGTCATAGCGTTGCGGGATTTCGGATAAATGGGAAACAGATTACAGATAATGCACGGGATTGGTGGAGGTTTCCGCCAAACGAACCGCAAAAGTAGGGAATTTTTCGGACAAAACGCGGAAAAATAATTCCATGGTGTATTGTTCGCATTCGAAATGGCCTATATCGGCGATGACGATGCGGTCCTCGGCCCCGAAAAACTCGTGGTATTTGAAATCCGCGCTGATGTACACATCGGCTCCGGACCCGATGGCGTCGCCGAGCAGGAAGCTGCCCGCGCCGCCGCAGAAGGCGATGCGCTGCACGGTGGGCTTGAGGATCCGGGTGTGGCGCAGGCAACCGGCTCCCATGCGGTTTTTCACATGGAGCAGAAAATCTGCCGTGGGCATGGGCGCTTCGAGTTCGCCGACCATACCGGCACCGATGTCGGGGTGCGGGTTTTCGATGGAGATCACGCTGTAGGCGATTTCCTCGTACGGGTGGACGGCGCGCAGCGCCTTGAGGATCGCGGACTGTTGGTGGGCGGAAAAGATGACTTCGATCATGGTTTCCGGCTCGTTTTGCCGGATGCCGTGCTGGCCCACGAACGGATCGGTTCCGGGCCCGGCCCGGAAAGTACCCGTGCCCGGCAAGCTGAAGCTGCATTCGTCGTATCGGCCGATGTGGCCGGCCCCGGCCGCGAAGAGGCCCTCGAGTACGCGGGCGGCGTGTTCGTGCGGGGCATAGGTGACGAGTTTTTTGAGAATGCCGGTTTTGGGCGACAGGATGCGGGTGCCGCGAACGCCCAGTTTTTCGGCGATCATGGTGTTCACGCCGTTGTAGAGCATGTTGTCGGCGTTTGTGTGGGCGGCGTAGATCGCCACGCCGTGCCGGACGGCTTTCATCACGGTGCGTTCCACATGGTTTTTGCCGTTGAGCCGCTTGAGCCCACGGAACACGATCGGGTGGTGCGACAGCACGAGGTTGCAGCCTTTGGCAATGGCCTCGTCCAAAACGGCCTCGGTGGTGTCGAGGCTGATCAGCACACCGGTCGCTTCGGCGCTCGGGTCGCCCACGAGTAGGCCGGCGTTGTCGTAGTCTTCTTGGTACATCGGAGGGGCGATCCGCTCGATGGCTCCGGTCAGGTCGGATATTTTCATTTGCTGTTTTTGGAAAAAAAGAAAAAACGGGCGATGCGAAACCGTCAATCGTCGTCGTCCTTCCTTTTCTTTTTGTCTTTGAGCGATTTGATGAACTGTCCCCAAGCCAAGGGGCTCATGATGGGCATCGCGGGCATTTGTCCGCCGAAGGTGTACAGGTTGCGGGCCTGCATGCGCAGGTAATAGTCGCCGTTTTCGTCGCCGTCAGGCTTCATGGCCTTGGCGATGCGGCGCAGTTCGCGCTCCGCGAGGTTTTTGGAGGCGACATCTTCGAGAGCGAGGGCATCTGTGGGGGCCATCGCCAAAAATTCCAGCCGCAGATTGTCGCGGTCGGGCCAAGGGAACACCACCGCGCTGGGCAGTTCATATTCGGTCTCCAACAGTTCGATCGTCACGGACATCCGCGGGGTGGGGTGGTTTTTCGGCACCGTCAGTTCCTGGGTCTTGAATCCGAGGGCGGAGATCAGGACGGTCTCGCCTTTTTTCACCACGATCGAAAAGATGCCGGAAAAATTGGCCAAGGTTCCCCGTCCGCCCTTTTTCAAGGTCACGGTGGCGAACGGCACGGGGACCTGCGCATCGCCGCGGCCCGTGAAAACCGCCCCGGTCACTTCCACGATGGTCGTATCGGGCGGCAGATCGGCCCCTGAAGCCGTTCGGGGAACAAGCGCGCAGGCGAGCAGACAAATAGGCAGGACTGCGGCGCGCAGAGAATCGAGGGTTCGTTTCATGATCGGTTTTGCTGTTTAAACGCGACAAATTTACTGAACGTTGCGGACCGTATGCTATTTTCCGGGCGGCGGGCCAACGAAAAGCGCCTTTGGACGGTCAGTCCGGACCTACCGCCTGCGGCCGAATTCAACGGGGCGAATACACCTTGACCGCTTCTTTCAGGGTACGCTGTTTGTCGAAGTGCACGGTTTTGAGCTTTCCGTTCCGGTAGAGTTCCAGTTGGCTTTCGTACACCGGGGATCCAACAGAGGCACCGTAGGGCAGCAGGGTTTCGACGCTTTGCAGCGGTTCGCGTCCGAAGGCGGCGAAAAAAACATACGAATCGCCGTGCACCACCCGATAGCGGCCCTTTTCGTCCGGTTGGAAATAGGTGGCCAACAGGGCGTCGGGGAAACCGACGGTGGAAAAGGAACGGCCGCCCCTTTGCAAGCGGAAGACCGAATCGATGGGCACTTGCACCCGCCCGTGCTTTTCCATGAGATATTTTCGGGCGAACCGCAGTCCCTCGACCAGCAGGGCCGTGTCCGTTTCGATGCCGTTGACGAACGCCTCGTCGCCGTAACCTTTCCGGTTGAACATATAGTCCAGCGTGAGCGCCACAGTCGGCGCCTCGCAGTTGGTCGGAGCGCCCGAACCGTCCCACAGGCGGATGCAGCGCAGCGCGTCGGCCAGTTCGGGAAAACGGCTTTCGGGCATTTCGGCCAAGGGTTTCAAAGCCTGCCGGGCATGGCAGCGCGCACTGTACCGGCAATCGAACTTCAGGCTTTTGAAGGTTTCGAAGGAAAAAGGCCCCTCGTGCGCGTCCACCAGTTCGCGGAACCGCAGCGCACGGTTGTTTTGTCCCGGCCGCAGATCGAAAGCCGGCGGCAGTTTCGGGCCGACGGGCGAACAGGCCGACAGGTAGGGCGAATTGTTGGTGTTGTAAACGAAACCGCAATCGGGATTCAGTATCTGGGGCAACGCCGCGAAGGGCGCGATCCCCCTCCAAGCGGTGGCGGAAGTATCGCCGCGCATCGGTCCGGAAGGGTCGGCCCCTACCGGGCGGGTCGGGAAACGCGCGTTGCACACATAATAGATATTGGACGCCCGATCGGCGTACACGGTATTGAACATGGGCAGCTGCTGGCCTTCGAACACTTTTTTGAACTCCTCGAAACCGGTGGCCCGATTGGTACGGTACACTTGTTCTGCCATCCGTACCGCGCCGAGGGCGGCGGTTTGCACCGCGAACCAACCTTTTTTCTTGATATGGAAAACCGGTCCGTGCACCGAAGCCCAGGCTTTTTTGCGCACCCGGAAAGTCGTTCCGCCGATCTTGACCTTGAGTTTGCAGGATTTGCGCGAAAGCCGGAGCCATTGTCCGTCGTATCGGTACCAACCTTTTTTGCGGGGGTGCATTTCGAGTTTCCACATATCGGTGGCGTCGAAATAGTTCCAAGTGTGCGACCAAGCAAGGTCGGGCGTGCAGCCGAGGGCGATGGAGTGGGATCCTTGAAAAAGCGCTCCCACCACATTGAGCCCTTCTTCGCTGCACAGGTGCGCTTCGTAGAAAGAAAAATTGCCGTCCACCGTGAAGTGCGGATTGCCGCAGATAT
Organism: Lewinellaceae bacterium; assembly: GCA_040380145.1. Lineage (GTDB taxonomy): Bacteria > Bacteroidota > Bacteroidia > Chitinophagales > Saprospiraceae > JBEIJQ01. Next base: position 9,793 of record JBEIJQ010000015.1, read on the forward strand.
AGGTGCGCCCGTCCGCAGTCTTGACGGGGGCCATGGCAAAGGCGTTCGAACCCTTGGCCGGTTCGGGACCGGGCTTTTGTTCGTACAGCGCGCGCAACTGGTCGGCGAAACCCACGAACAGCACGCCAGAGGAAAGGTAGGCGCACAGGATTTCCTCGTGGCTAACCGGGAAAGCCCCCTTCTGCCGCACCTGGTCGGGATGGGCCGCGGCATATGCGTTCACGCCCTGCACATAGCCGTCGAGATAACGCCTGTACCCTTCGGAAAAACCCTCGGGCCAGTATTTACGAACGGTATCGCGGATGCCCACCGCCTGCAGCACATAGTCGATGGTCGCCCCTTCCTTGCCCTGCAAAAGGCCGAGCGTTCCCTGTCCGGCCGCCAGAGATGCCTGGATTTCGAAAAAGTGGTCTTCACAGTTGGCCCAAGCCAACCCATAGGCCACCTCCGCGTCCGTCGGGGCGAAAATGTGCGGCATCCCCCATCGATCGCGGGCGATGGAAATGTTGTCGGGAGAGATTTTTTGGCCGAAGGCCCAAAGCGGAAGAAGCCAACAAGCAAAAACAAGGGGACGCATAGGGGAAATCCTTTTTTCAGAAAAAAAAGCCCGCCCTTTCCGAAAAAAAGGGCAGGCGGAAAAAGGGAAGGAAACGAAAGTTACTGCCCGAGGCTCTTGTGGGTTCCGTCGCAGAAACAGCCATTGGCGGACTGCTTGCAGCCGCACCAGGCCACGCGCTTGGCCTCCTCGATCTCGACTTTCATGGGCGCGAGGCCGGAGCCCTTGTGCGCTCCGTCGCAGAAAGGCTGCTTGGCGCTGCGGCCACAGGTACAGAACCAGTAGGTGCCCGGCTCCATGTCGAGCACATAGGGGGCGGCTTGAGGCATCAATTTTTCGGACATGATCAGCAGGTATTGGATTGGTTTTGAAAAAAGAACCGGAACGAACGGTCGGACCGGAACGCAAAAATAGGCATTTTGCCCGGTCGCTCAGCAGCCGTGGAAGCCGTTTTGTAGTCCGATTGGAAAAAAAGGTTTATTTTTGCGCCAGCTAAATCGTTTTCAGATGAAATTCACTTTCTTTTTCTTGATCCTGGGCCTGGGCGTCCCCGAAGTGATCGGCATCCTGCTGGTCATCCTGCTGCTCTTCGGCGGCCGAAAGATCCCCGAATTGGCCCGTGGACTGGGCAAGGGCATCCGCGAGTTCAACAACGCCAAAAACGCCGTTGAATCGGAAATCAAAGAAGGCATCAAGGAAGCCGACCGCGAAAAAACGGTTTCCAAAAACTGACGCCTCCAATTTTTTTCTGTCTTTTTTACTGAAAAAGACAGGGTTTTGTCCAGAAAGTCCCTAAAAAATGAACTTGGCACGGTTTTTGCAAATCGGGCCGCGATTTTGATTGCCTCATAAAAGAGTCTTTTTCGGTCTTTTTCGGCCGTTGGACGAAGACCTTTTCTTGAATGTACGGCCATGAGCACTTTTTATCTACGTTTGGCCTTGGCATGGGTGTTTTTTTCCTTTGCCCTGCCTGCCGAAACCCCCACCGGATCGTTTTTTTCCGATGACGAGTACCAAAAGCGGCTGAACTCCATCGCCTGCGTTTTCGAGTACAAATTGACTCCCACCGTCAAGGAACGGATCCTGCACCAGGTCGGAGAGCGAGGAAAAAGGACTACCGAGCTTATCCTGGGGATGAAAGAAATCAGTTTCCCCGTGATAGATCGGACGCTTGCCCAGCACGGGCTGCCGGTCGATTTGGGCTATGTCGCCTGGATCGAATCTCATTTCAACGCCGCCGCCATTTCGCCGCAGGGCGCTGGCGGCCCATGGCAGTTCATGCCCGGCACGGCCGCGCTGTACGGGCTGAAAATGGACAAATATGTGGACGAGCGCCTCGACCTGCGCAAATCTTCCGCCGCTGCGGCCAGGCTGTTCGCACGGCTGTTCCTCGATTATGGCGATTGGGCCTTGGCCCTTGCGGCGTACAACTGCGGTTCGCTGAAGGTGAACAAGGCCATCAAGAGCGCGGGATCGAACAATTACTGGGACATCTGCAAGTATCTCCCGGTCGAGACCCAGGCGTATGTTCCGCGGTTTATCGCCGCCGCCTATATCGGCTCGTTCTATTCGATGCACGAGCTCCATCCCACCGAAATGCCCAGCGAATATTCTATGACGGACACGGTCACGATCCACGAGGCCATGTCTTTTGAAAAGCTTTCCAAAGAAACGGGCATTCCCGTGGAGACGATCCGTTTTCTGAACCCGTCCTTCCTGCGGGGAACCGTTCCGGCGAGCGCCAAAGGCCATGTGTTGGTCCTGCCCGTGAACGAACTTGCGCGGTGGAGAGGCTTTCCCTCGACGACCTCCTATGCGGGCGAGTCCTTGGCGGGAGCATCCTCTCCCGCGCCGGCTGCTCCGAACGCTGCGCCGTTGGTGCGCCAGCCCTTCCAAGGTCCGGTGCAGTTCCAAAAGGTGGCCGCCCCCACGCGCCCTCCGGGCACTCCCCCATCGGCTTCCGAAGCTGCGGCGATGGCGGCCCAGAACCGTTTTTCAGCCCTGGGATCCTGCGTGATCACCTGTGTGGACGGATTCGCCTACTATGTAGTCCAACCGGGCGAGACCATCCGCGACATCATCAAGCGTTGCCCGGCCGTCAAGCTAGCCGAGGTACAGGAACTGAACGGCCAACAGGCCATCAACCACCTCCAAGCGGGCGATTTCATCAAGATCGGCCGCATCCGGTAATTTGTCCCCCGACGGTGGAGCAGCCCCGATCGTTTTCCTTTCCCGTTCGGCGGACGGCCCGCTACCACACGCTCGGCAGCCCGGACGAAAAGGTCGATCGGCTCATCTTTGCCTGCCACGGCTACGGACAGTTGGCCGGAAGGTTCATCCACAAATTTTCGGGACTGTTGGACGGCCGTACCTATGTGGTGGCCCCCGAAGCTCTTTCCCGTTTTTATCTGGACGGCACTTATTCCGAGGTAGGCGCCAGTTGGATGACCCGCGAAGACCGCGACAACGAGATCTCCGACCAACGGGAATACCTGTCGGCCCTATATGCCCACACGCTGGAAGAACTGCCCGATGGCGCAGAAAAGATCCTGTTCGGATTCTCGCAGGGTTGCCCCACATTGGCACGATGGATCGCCCACGACCGACCGCATTTCCACCAATTGGTGCTCTGGGGAGGCGATTTTCCCGAAGACAGCGCCCATGCGGTGCCGGCAGATTTTTTTTCAGACAAAAAAATAACCTTCGTGCACGGCGACCGGGACCCGTATGTGCAGCCCGAACAAGTCGAGCGGCTGCGAATGGTTTTCCGGGAACTCGGCCCGATGTGCGCCGTCCGCTCTTTTGCTGGCGGCCATGAGGTGGAGCGGGCGTTCTTGCGGGAAGTGCTGGAACGGCCGTGAAATTTGCTACCTTTGTCCAATGCTGTCCAAAAAGACCAAATACGCGCTCAACGCGCTTGTTTTCTTGGCCCGCCACTGCAACGAGGGGCCCATCCTCATCAGCAGGGTGGCGGCGGAGGAGCACATTCCGCAGAAATTCCTCGAACTCATCCTGCTGGACCTCAAAAACGCCGGCATCCTCAACAGCAAAAAGGGCAAAGGAGGTGGATATTATCTCCTGAAAAAACCCGATGAGGTGAACATCGCCGATGTGATCCGCTTGTTCGAAGGAGCCATAGCGCTGCTGCCCTGCGTGACGCACCGTTACTACGAGCGCTGCGAGGAATGCCGCGACGAGAAAACCTGCGGGATCCGGGACCTTTTCAGGGAAGTGCGCGAAGAGACCGTGCGCATTTTGAAGAACAACACCTTGGCTGACATACTTGCCCGCGAAAGTTCGCTGACCAAGGAGGTCCCGTAGTGGATAGGCTCTTCAAAAGGCCTTTTCACCTGAACCATTTCTTTTTTTCTCCGTTTCTTTGTTCGGCCGACCTGTGGGGAACGGCTTTTTTTTTGCAAAAAAAATTTCAATCCGCATTATGGCTACTGTTGTACGCATGCCCGCCTTGAGCGATACGATGACCGAAGGGGTACTGGTCGCTTGGCACAAAAAAGTCGGCGACACCGTCAAATCCGGCGACCTGTTGGCCGAGATCGAAACGGACAAAGCCGTGATGGAATTCGAAAGTTTCTTCAACGGCACGCTGCTGTACGCGATCGAGGCCGGACAGTCCATCAAAGTGGACGCCGTCATCGCCGTGATCGGCCGACCCGACGAAGATTGGCGCTCGGCCGTGGAAGGCAGCGCTCCGGCAGCGGCGGCGGCCGCCCCGGAAAAAGCCCCTGCTCCCCAAGTGGTAGAGGCTGTCATGGCTCCCTTGGCAGCTTCGGCTCCCGCCGCCGGCGACGATCGGGTGAAGGCATCGCCCCTGGCCAAGGCCATCGCCAAACAAGAAGGCCTAGACCTGCAAGCCATCAAGGGCTCCGGCGACGAAGGCCGCATCGTCAAGCGCGATGTGGAGGCCCTGATCCAAAATCGTCCCGCTGCGGCCGCCGCACCGGTGACGGCTCCGGAGGCCCAAGGCGAATACACGGACATCCCGTTGACGCAGATGCGCAAAACCATTGCACGCCGCTTGGGCGAAAGCATGTTCACGGCCCCGCACTTTTACCTCACGATGGAAATCGAGATGGACAAGTGCATGGCGGCCCGCACATCGCTCAACGCGATTTCTCCCGTCAAACTGTCATTCAACGATTTCGTGGTCAAGGCCACGGCCATGGCCCTGCGCCGCCACCCGGCGGTCAACAGCGCCTGGCTGGGCGACAAGATCCGCCAGCACCACTATGTCCACATGGGCGTGGCGGTGGCCGTTGACGAAGGTCTCTTGGTGCCAGTGGTCCGCAACGCCGATCTGAAATCCCTTTCGCAGATAGCAGCCGAGGTGCGGGATTTCGCCGAAAAGGCCCGCGACCGCAAACTCCAGCCCCAGGACATGTCGGGCAACACTTTCACGATCTCCAATCTGGGCATGTTCGGCATCGAGGAGTTCACCGCGATCATAAACCCCCCGGATGCCTGCATCCTCGCAGTGGGACGCATCGCCGAACGGCCTATCCGCGGCGAGAACAACACCGTGGCCTTCGCCAATTTCATGAAAGTGACCCTGTCCTGCGACCATCGCGTAGTGGACGGCGCCCTCGGCGCCAAGTTTCTCCAAACACTGAAGGAACTGCTGGAAGACCCGATGCGGATGTTGGTCTGACGCCGTCGGGCGTTTCCGGAAAGACGTTGCTCCGATATGCTCCGAACTTTCCCCATTATTTGCCGGCGCTTGTGCATGGCCTTCTTGGCCTTCGCCAATGTATTGCCTTTCGCGGCGGTATATGCCCAATCGCTCCCCGATTCGTCGAGGCAACTCTCTCCGCAGCAGTTTATGGCGCTGGTGGACGAGCACCATCCCTTGGCCAAACAAGCGGCCCTGTTGCCCGTGCGGGCCCAAGCTGGGCTGATGCGTGCCCGCGGCGGGTTCGACCCGAAATTGTCGGCCGAATGGTCCCAAAAACAATACGAGGGCAAAGAATACTACGGACTGCTGGACGCGGGGCTCAAGATCCCGCTCTGGGCGGGCGAGGCCAAAATCGGCTACTCTTGGTCGCAGGGACTTTACCTCAACCCCGAAGAAATCGTGCCGTTACAGGGACTTTCCCTGGCCGGAGTCCAATTTCCCCTGCTCCAAGGATTGCTGATAGACCAGCGCCGAGCGGATGTGCAACAAGCCCGGATTTTTGTGTCAGCCTCGGAAAACGAACGGCGAGCCATGCTCAACGATCTGTACCTGCACGCCGCCACGACCTATTGGGACTGGGCGGGCGCCCATTCGGCCGTCGGCTTTTTCGAGACTTCCGTCCGGGTAGCCGGCGAGCGATTAGACGCCGTGCGGCAGAGTTTTCAATTAGGCGACCGACCGGCGATCGATACGACCGAGGCCCTGCTCAACCTGCAAGATCGCCTGTATCAACTCAATGCCGCCAAACTCCAGCGGCAAAATGCCGCCCTGGCCCTGTCGGTTTTCTTGTGGACGGCCGATGGGCTTCCCCTCGAGGCGGATACCTCCCTGCGGCCGGTCGATCCATTCGCGCTGGCCGCCGAGGCGATCCCCTTCGATAGTCTGGCTTTTCTCGCGGCAGCTCTGCGAGAGGCCCATCCCCTGCTCGTGGAATATGCCTTCAAACTGAAGTCGCTCGATGTGGAGCGCCGCCTGAAAGCGGAAAAACTGAAACCCAAGCTCGATGCCGAATACAACGCCCTCGCCGAGGCGTTCAACTATGTCGGTGGCAACGAACCCTATACGCCCGCCATCGCCCAAAACTACAAATGGGGCGTCCGGTTCAGTATGCCGCTCTTTTTGCGCACCGAACGGGGCGACCTCGAAATGACCCGCGTCAAACAGCGCGAGGCCGAACTGCAACTGGCGCTCAAGCAACGCGAACTGGAGGCCAAGGTGCAGCAAGCCGGCTTCAAAATCGCCACATACGCCGAGCAGATCGCGCTGTACCGCAGCACCGTGGAAAATTACCGACAACTGTTCGAGGCCGAGCGCTATCGTTTTTCGGTGGGGGAAAGTTCGCTTTTCTTGGTCAATTCACGCGAAAGCAAACTGCTGGAAGCGCAAGTGAAACTGCTCGAACTGTATGTTTCCTACCACCAGGCCCGCGCCGCCCTGGGCTGGGCCGCCGGATTGGTGGATTGAGGGAAAAAGAGCGTTTTTTTTCAAAAAACAAGGGTTTTCTTTCTTGGCAAAAATCCAAAACTACACGGCCACGGGCAAAAAATGCCCGGCTCTTCAATGTTTGACGAAATTTTCCACATGAGTACCCATGTCCGTTTTGACGACGATAAAATAGGTTCCGGCGGGTAGATCCTCTATCGAAAAGTCGGCCTCTCGGCTTGATCGGAGCATTTCTCCCGTGGGGCGGAAGATCTGGATGTCCCGAATGTTTTGATGGGATACGCGGACGCTCAGCCGGCCGTTCGACGGATTGGGACAAACGATCAAACGGTCGGCTGCCGGTTGTGCTCCATCTATGCCCATCGGAAAGTCCAAGACCGTGGAAAGCAGCTGTGTGGCCACCAGATACGGTTGGGCCGGGATCTGGTTGATGAGCACACAGATGATGATCCCCGATGCCGTATCATACACCATGGAGGATTTGTATCCGCCCCAAATATTGCCCCCGTGGTGCCAAACGGTCCTGCCCAAAACCGAGGCCCGAAAAAGACCCACGCCATAACTGCCCGTGCCCACAAAGGTGGTCATCTCGGTCATAGCAGCAGGCCCCAGCACCTGACCGCCCATCAGTGCTTGGTACCATTGCGCCATTTCTCCCGAGGTCGAGTACATGCCGCCCGCCGCCCAAGTCACGCTGTTGAGCGCCTTTCGGGGGATTCCGGAGTTGTCGATCCCGTCCTGCCACGGGTGTGCGACTGTGTACAAAACGCTGTCGTAAACATCCAGGAAGGTGCTGTCCAACTGCAAAGGCGTCAGGATGCGGTCGTGCAACAGTTGCCCGTAGCTTTGGCCCGTGGCGCTTTCGGCGATCATCCCCGCCAGTTGGTAATTGGTGCTGCAGTATGCCCAATCGGTTCCCGGGGCAAACATGGGGGGGCCTACCCACATCATCACCTCGGCCTGCGTGAAAATGCGGTAGGGATCGGTCAAAACAGAATCTCCATAGCCGACCACATCGGCCGCGTTGGCCAGACCGCTGGTGTTGTTGAGCAGTTGCCGGATCGTGATGTTGGAGTCTATGTTGCTGTTGGGCAGAGATAGATACTCGTGCAGCGAGTCGTCCAGATGGATGATGTTGTCTTCGGCCAGTTGGAGCATGAGGACACCGGTGAACAACTTGGTGTTGCTCGCTATGCCAAACTCCATTTCGGAGTTTATGGGCGTACCGGGGTGGGAAATACCCGTCACGCCTTTCCACGAGCCCTGTCCCGGGTAGATGATGCACGCCGAGATCCCCCGGATGTTGTTGTTGGCCCGAATGGTGTCGAGGGTGTATTGCAGGCGTGCAGCCAATTGGGGATCAAAGTTTTGCGCTTGCAAAGCATTGGGGAGTACCCAAAGGGAAACAGCAAGGAACCATATTTTTTTCATGCAGAAAAATTTTTGAGGCGAAATCGGAACTTGGACACTCTTGGAAGGCCAGAGTTTAATCCTGGAGGTTCGCTCACAAAAGACGCATTTTCTTTTTCAAAAAACCGGATCAACCCACGGTGACGAGGGTGTAATCTTGTGGATCGAGGTAGCGTTGGGCAAGATCTTGGAGCTGGTGGGCGGTGATGTTGCGCACGGTGTCCACGAAACGGTCGTAAAACGACAGGTCGAGACCTTCCACGGCCAAATCGCGCATGGCCTCCGACACATTGAATGGACCGTCGAAAGCGCGCAGGGCGTTGCCGAGCAGATAGTTGCGCACCATAGCGAGCTCTTCGGCACCCAACGGTTCGTCGCAGAGGCGGCGCATTTCGTGGCGGATCTCGCGCACGGCGTCCTCGCGGATGGCTTTGTCCACCTCGGTGCCCACATACAGGTAACCGCTGTGCTCCATCGTTTCGAGGGCCGAATACACGCCGTAGGTATAGCCTTTTTCTTCGCGCAGGTTGCTCATCAGACGGGCCCCGAAATAGCCGCCGAGGACGGTGTTCAGCACATACATGCCCTGATAATCGGGATGTTTTTTGGTGAACAGTTTTCTGCCCAGCCGAATGGCCGTTTGGGAAGATTTTTCTTTTTCGAGGTGTTTTTCCCTCGGGCCTTCGGGACCGATCGGGTGAACGGGGCGCGGCGCCGGACCGTGGGCCGGGAAGCCCTGCGAGAAAGCCTCGCCGATCAGGTCCAAGATCGGTTCACTGGTTTTGCCGGCCACGAACAAGTGGGTGTTGGCCGCGAGGTAATGCGCCGAGAAATGGGCGTGCAGGTCCTCTGGCCGGAGATCGTCGTACATGCCCACCACGCTGTTGTAACCATACGGATGTCGATCGCCGAAGAGCAGTTCGGTGAGTTCGCGGTAAGCCACCACATCTACTTTTTCCAGGTCCACGATCAAGCGCTGTTTGCTCCGCCGCACATACTCGGCCAATTCCGCCGGAGCGAATGTGGGCCGGGTGAGCATTTCGTGGAAAAGGGGCAGCAGGTGGGGCAGGTGCTTGGTGAGACAGTACAAGTTGAGCCCGGTGGTGTCGAAACCGTCCTCTATGCGGAGGGTGGCGCCGTAGTAATCGAGCATTTCGGAAATCTGCTCGGCGCTGCGGTCGTGGGTTCCCTCGCGGAGCATCCAAGCGGTGGCGCGGGCGACCAAAGGACGGGATTCGTACCAGCGGCCGGCGGCGAAAACGGCTTCGATGCGGACAAAATCCTGGGTGCCCAAGCGGATATCGTACATCGGCACGCCGTTGGACAAGCGGCTGATCTGCGGCCTGGGGATCCGGATTTCGCGAATGTCCGCCAAAGGCGGCCGAGGCACGGTAGGCAATTTTTTCAAAGGTCCGTCGTGTTTAAGGGAAAATGAAAAGAGGGGTCGATCAGCCCTCGGTCACACCCAACTTGATTTTCTTTTCGATGTCCTGCACCCTGCCCTGAAAAGCCTGATCGGATTCGAGCAGGTCTTGGACGGCCTTGCAGGAGTGGATGACCGTGCTGTGGTCGCGGCCGCCGAAGTATTCGCCGATCACCTTGAGGGATTGATTGGTGAGGTTTTTGGCGAGATACATCGAAAGTTGCCGGGCCATCACGATGTTGCGCTTGCGGGTCTTGTCTCTCATCTCTTCTTGGGTGACATCGAAATGCTCGGCCACCACTTTTTGGATGAAATCGAGGGTTATTTCCTTGGAAATACTGAGCACAAAATGGCGGAGCACATCGCGGGCGAGATCGAGGTCGATGTCGCGGTTGTTGAGGGCGGCCTGTGCCAACAGGGAAATGAGCACCCCCTCCAGTTCGCGGATGTTGGACTTGACATTGAAGGAAATGAACTCGGCGACGTGGTATGGGATCTCGATCCCCTCGGCGTTCATTTTCTTTTCGAGGATGGCCATGCGGGTCTCCAGATCGGGCGTCTGCAAATCGGCGCTGAGCCCCCACTTGAAACGCGAGATCAGGCGCTCTTCCATGCCCTCGAGTTCTTTGGGCGGTCGGTCGGATGTGAGGATGAGCTGCTTGCCGTTTTGATGCAGGTGGTTGAAGATGTGGAAAAAAATCTCCTGCGTGCGGGTCTTGTTCGACAAAAACTGGATATCGTCGATGATGAGTACATCCACGAGCTGGTAAAAATTGACGAAGTCCTGTACGGCGTTGTTTTTGAGCGCTTCGATGAACTGGTTGGTGAACACATCGGAGGAGACATAGAGCACATTTTTATCGTCGAAGCGCTTGCGCACTTCGTTGCCGATGGCGTGTGCGAGGTGGGTTTTGCCGAGGCCGACCGAGCCGAAGACAAAAAGCGGATTGAAGGCTGTTTCGCCCGGGCGTTTGGCCACGGCGATGCCGGCGGAGCGCGCCAGCCGGTTGCATTCCCCCTCGATGAAGTTGTCGAGGGTGTAGTTTTCGTTGAGCTGCGAAGGGATGCGGATCTTTTTGATCCCCGGGATGACGAACGGATTTTTGATCTGCTCGGCCGGGAACTGCTGCCCGGCCATCTCTTGATGGTCGCGCGAAGAAGCCTTGGTCACTTGGGCATTTCCGCCCACGGATGAATTTTCGTTGGCGCGCGGCACGAGGTATTCCAATTTCGCTTTTTCGCCCAACTCTTGGCGAAGGGTTTTTTTCAACACGCCCACATAATGCTCCTCGAGCCACTCATAGAAAAACTTGTTCGGCACCTGAATGGTCAGGACCATCTCCTCCAAGCGGACGGGTTTGATGGGCACAAACCAGGTGCGGTAGCTCTGGGGATTCACTTGTTTTTGTATGGTCTGCAGACAGCTGTTCCAAACCGTGATGTGGTCATTTTCCACCATGGTCGATATATGTTGAAGGGAAAGATCCCGTGATTGAAAAGAGGTTTCCGAATGCGCTTCGAAAGGCCGTGCAAGTTGCAAAAAAATTCCCGTTCACTCTCCCAGACAGCATATTTTAAAGGGATTTTCTCTTTGCAAAAGAGAGCTCCCCTTTTGTTTTTTTCGTTTACATAAAATTAACTTACAGAGTTTTGAAATCAACTGGCAGCCTTTTGTTTTTTTATAAATAAACTTTATTATTATATTTTTTTTAAAAATATGAAAACATGAAAAAATCCTGCCGCCCCAGTTTATAAAGCTTCATTCGAAGCGATTTTTCTTGGGAAAAAGTTCTTGATCGCCGTTGATTTTTTGGTGTTATATGCTTTGATATTCTTAGATCCATTGCCTCGTCCGGCGCAAAATTTTTTGAAGCTAAAAGAAGCGATCGGGATGGATTAGGTCCGAAGAGTGCGCCGATACCTTCATCAATGCATTTCGACAGCTTTATCTTTGAAGGCAAAGAACTGTGTCGCCGAAAAGGACCTTCAAAATGGTAGGGCCGATTATTTTGTCAGAATTGAGGCTTCAATTTTGTTCGACCCTCCAGCTCCATCAGATTTCCGTACGTGGGATCGAATTTCCTAAAACCGTTTTTTTCATTTCCCGCTAATGACCATTGGGGGAGACAAATACCCAAGCAATAAATCATGCCGCAAGGCACACGAAAACCCGATGATTTTACAGTCGTCTCACGAGCCTGTAGGATGTTCCACGTGAAACATCCTACAGGCTAGGCTATTTTCAAAAATGAGGATTAGACGATCGTTCCACGTGAAACCCAACGCCCACAATTTGCTTTTCGAGCAGAATGAAATAAGAAAAGCCAACAGAGATCATCTGCCAACAACTATGTGTTCCACGTGAAACATTCAAAACCTGAACTGACCGTTCTTGTTCCATAAATTCAACACGCAGCTTTCTTGACGACCATTGGCCTTGATCTTTACGATATTGGTCTGATCGTTGAAACGATCCACCAAAAGTGAATTGGAAAAGGAAATGTCGCTGAGGCGATCTACATCGGTAATTTCCAAATAGCACCAAAGCTCAAAGTCAGCACCGTCGGGAGATTCCTTTCCCACAAACACAAACAATCGGGGAGAACCATTGACGATAAATTGGAGATGATCTCGTAAATAGTTCAACAAGTACTCGTTCGTTTCGGCCCGCTCGGCGGGTGTGGCCAAGAAAAAGCGTTTTCCGAATTGCTGTTCCATGGCAATATCGAGATCATCGGCAAACAGCTTCAAGGATATTTCCAACGTACGTTCGGATGGATTGTGCTCGACCAAACAGACGCTGGCATGGAATGGATGGGCGGTGCAGAAGGAGATACCGAAACTTGGTTCTGCACGATTGCCAACCAACGGCGCTATGGGAGAGGAGCCTCCGAAAATTGTCGTGCAGGACAAGAAAAAAGCGGAAAACACATCAAAAAACATGTACGATAAATTTTATTCGAAAACGGTTCGTGCAAATGTCGGAAATACTGCCTTAATTTCGCCGGTTGAAATAAACAACCCTTTCGGTCATGTCACCCTTCCCCCTGTACTTCCCCTTGGGATTTAAGCACATCGTGGACCTGAACGCGTACGATCACCTGCTGTTTTTGGTGGCCTTGTGCGGTATGTACACGATCCACCATTGGAAACACCTGCTGGGACTGGTTACCTCTTTCAGCTTGGGGCATACGTTCACTTTGTCGCTGTGTGCCTTCGGGGTTATCCATCCCAATGTACACGTGGTGGAATTGTTGATCCCGCTGACCATTTTTGCTACCGCTTTCGGCAATGTGGCAAGTCCCGACAATCGGCGGTTGGTATTGAACAATGTAGGGTTCAAATACGCGCTGACCGGCCTTTTCGGATTGATCCACGGAATGGGGTTTTCCAACTATTTCGGAATGTTGGTCACCGGTGAAACGCATATCGGCCGTCCGTTGTTTTATTTTACCTTGGGCATCGAAATAGGACAAATTGCAATTGTCGGTGCAATACTTTTGGTAGCACGACTGATGACCTCGATCTTTTTTTTCAAAGCTCCGGAATGGAACCTTTTCCTATCGGGCATCGCAGCGGGAATTTCCTTTTTGATGGCCATTGAAAAAAGCGCGTTTTTGTATGTCGAACCGTTGACGGCAACCGTTCAGGTACAAGCCCCTGTGTGTGTTGAAAAAGCAGATGGAAGTGCAATGGTTTCAATACATGGAGGCGTGCCCGAATATCGCTACTACTGGTCGTCGGGGCATCAAGGGCCTACCGCCTCTCCCTTGGCACCGGGAACATATACCGTCACCGTGCAAGATTCCGAGAGAAAGGTATTCACGGCGACGGCCAACGTGCCCCAACCAGAACCATTTTCCGTTTCGATCGTTCCGGACAGTGTGGCCGTAAACTGGAGATATGGTGCCCGAGCCGCCGTGAACGGCGGAAAAGCCGGATTCAACTTCCAATGGTCCGACGGGCAAACGGACCAAAACGCCCAAAATTTGTTGCCCGGCCCCTGTTCGCTGACGGTGACCGACGCGAACGGATGCAGCGCCAGCGCAACCACCAAAGTCGGCCGTTGATTTTTTTGAAATCCCTTTTTTCAAATACACTCTTATGAACGTACTCAACAGTTCCCAAAAACGGATGCAGACAGCCATCCGATCGACCCTTTGGTGTGCAGTGTTGCTTTGGGCCCCTTGCGCAATCTCGGCCCAACAAACGCTCCCACAACAAACCCCGGTGCACGATGCCCAAAAATTCGCCCAGTTGGACATCGAACTGCCCACCCCCAACACTTACCGCAGCGCATCGGGCGCACCCGGTCATGCATATTGGCAACAGCGCGCAGACTACAACATCAAGATCGAAATCAACGACGATAAGCAGCGCATCGACGGCGAGGAGACCATCACCTACCAAAACAATTCCCCTGACGCGCTCTCGTACCTGTGGCTCCAATTGGATCAAAACCTGTACGCCAAATCATCCGAAACCTACGCCACCGAAACCCAAACCATTTCGGATCGGATGAGTTTTTCGGACCTGCGCCGATTGCTCAATACCTTTGAAGGAGGCTTCAAGATCGAACATGTGAAGGACGACAACGGCAAACCCCTGTCTTTTACCATCGTCCACACGATGATGCGCGTGGACCTTCCACAACCCCTCAAACCGGGCGGTAAAATCTCTTTCAATGTGAAATGGTGGTACAATGTCCACAACGCCGCTCAAATGGGCGGACGGGCCGGTTATGAATTTTTCCCGAAAGACGGAAATTACACCTACCACATCGCCCAATTCTATCCTCGCTTGTGCGCCTATACCGATGTGGAAGGATGGCAGCACAAGCAGTTCCTCGGACGCGGCGAATTCACCCTGACCTTCGGAGATTACCAACTGAGCATCACCGTACCCGAAGACCACATCGTGGGCGCCACGGGAGAATTGCAGAATCCCAACCAAGTGCTCACCGCGGAACAACGACAGCGGTTCGACAAGGCCCGTAACGCCGAGGAACCGGTGATCATCGTCACACAAGACGAAGCCGTGGAAAACGAAAAAGAAAAAGCCACGGGCAAAAAAACCTGGGTTTTCAAAGCGGAAAATGTCCGTGATGTGGCCTTCACCTCGTCCCGAAAATATATCTGGGACGCCATGGGCGTGAAATTGGGGAACCGCACGGTAATGGCCATGTCGTACTACCCCAAAGAAGGCAATCCCCTGTGGGAAAAGTATTCTACCAAAGTGGTTGCGCACACCCTACGGACATACTCCAAATACACCTTCGATTATCCGTATCCGGTGGCCATCTCCAACCACGCCTCCTTCACCGGAATGGAATACCCGATGATCAGTTTCAACTTTGGTCGCCCCGAAGCGGATGGCACCTACGGAGAACGGACCAAATGGGGCATGATCGGTGTGATCATCCATGAAGTGGGACACAACTGGTTTCCGATGATCGTCAACAGCGACGAACGCCAATGGACCTGGATGGACGAAGGATTAAATTCGTTCCTGCAGTATTTGTCCGAACAAGAATTCGACCGCAGCTTTCCCTCGCGGCGCGGCGCGGCCCGCGGCATTACCGAGTATATGTCGAGCGACAAAAAAGGCCAAGTGCCCATCATGACCAGCTCCGACAATGTGCTTCAGTTCGGCAACAATTCGTACGGCAAACCGGCCGCCGCCCTCAATATCCTGCGCGAAACGGTGATGGGCCGCGAACTGTTCGACTTCGCTTTCAAGGAATACTCCAACCGCTGGAAATTCAAGCATCCTGCTCCAGCTGATTTTTTCCGCACGATGGAAGACGCTTCCGGCATCGACCTGGATTGGTTTTGGCGCGGCTGGTTCTATACCGTCGATCATGTGGACATCAGCCTCGACGATGTGAAATGGTTCCGAATGGACACCCGGAACCCGGAAATCGAAAAACCTTTTTCCGAAAAACTCGATAAAGATCGTCCGGAAAACATATCCGAACAACGCAACCGTGAAGCCATCACCCAAACGGCAGTAGAAAAGGATCCGGCGCTCAAAGATTTTTATTCCGACTATAATCCTTTCTCTATCAATGCTTTGGACAAACAGGAGTACCAAAAATTCTGGGAAGGGCTCAACGAGGAAGAACGCAAGATGATGGGCCTCGGCTACTACTTCTACCAGTTGGATTTCACCAACCGCGGAGGCTTGCTGATGCCCCTGATCCTGGAATTCAAGTTTGCGGACGGCACCACCGAAGTCAAGCGCATCCCCGCGGAAGTGTGGCGCTACCACACCGGCAAGGCCAACAAAGTATTTTTCTTCGAAAAAGAAGTGGTCCAAGTGTCGCTGGATCCATTTATGGAAACCGCCGATTGCGATCTGGAAAACAATTATTTCCCGCCGAAACTGCAGCCCTCCCGCTTCCAGTTGTTCAAGGGCGGCTCGGGACGCTATCCCTCCGAAGGCGAAAACCCGATGCAGCGCGACAAGCGGGCAAAAGAGCTGGACGGCAAGAAATGACCTCCCTTTCAACCCCAAAAAGAAAGCCTGCCGTTTGGAACGGCAGGCTTTCTTTTTTAAACCCTATCGGGCGTTTCAGAACGATACGAGTTGAATTCCTTTTGTGTTCGATTCAAACCATTCCAAAGGCAGCAGGGTCTTGTCGCCAGTGAGGGTGTCGCATTTGAAAAAAAGATAATACAGCTGCATATCGTTGCCCATGCGCTTATAGACTTTGTCCATCAAACGATCGGCGATATCTTGGCGATTGTATACCATGGATTGCCAAGCGTAATAAGCATTGTCGTGCATCAAAATGGTGTTCAACGTAGGAACATGGTCCAAGTATCCTCGCGCAAATTTGTAGGCGATCACCGCGTGGTGTTTGGACAACTTGCGCGGAAAAGAACGGTCTTCGAGATACTTGAAAGTATCGTGGACGATGGTCACCAGACGCAATCGACGGCGCATTTCCGGATCGGTCGTGCACCTGTCCACATTGTCGAGCACCTCCCGGATGTGCAGGATGACCTTGCCTTCCGGATGACCGTAGCGGGGCTTGCCCCAAAAGGCTCCCTTGCGCCACAATTCGTCGCGGATGATGCGGGCCTCCAGCTCCGTTTCGGGTCGGATGAGCGCTTCTATGCCGATGTCGGTCGTAATGGACACTGCCGGTGTAGATTGTGCAGAAAGATAGACTGCGGATAAACCGAGTTAAAGATAATTACTTTTTTTTACCGAAAAACAAACGATCCCGATTGATTCAATATTTGTTCAACATTTCTTCCAAAATGGCCAACCTTGCCTGTCCGTCGGAGAGTTTCTTCCGCTCGTTGTCAGCAACGGCGGCAGGAGCGCTGCCCACGAATTTTTCGTTCGACAACTTGGCTTGGACGGACGCGACAAAAGAGCGGGCGTGTTCGAGTTCTTTGAGCAGTTTTTCCTTTTCGGCCTCGGCGTCAACGGCCTTTTCGAAGGCGAGGAAATACTTTTCGGTGCCGGCCACAAAAGAAGTACCCTGGGGCTCGGCATCGGAAATCTCCAGTTTTTCGAGGAAAGCCAGTTTTTGAATAGTTTCGCGCAGACCCTCGATGGCAAAAAAGGAACGGGCCGAAGGACTGTCTTTGGCCACGAGCATCAACGGATCACGGGGCTTGAGCTGGTGATTGTTGCGCGCCTCGCGCACCTTGGCCACCAGATCTTTGGCGATATCGCCCTGATACAGGAAAGCCTTGTCGAAATCAGCCGCAGCGGGATAACGGCTGACGATGCAATCATCGCCTTCCCGGCGCTCGCGGAGTCGGTGCCAGATCTCCTCTGTCACGAACGGCATGAAAGGATGGAGCAGCTGCATCGATCGCTCGAAAAAACGCAGCGTGGCGGCGTAAGTGGCCGCATCGATGGGTTGCTCATAGTCGGGTTTGACCATTTCGAGATACCACGAACAGAAATCGTCCCAAATGAAAGTGTACAGGGATTTCAAGGCCTCCGACAGGCGGTATTCGGCAAAGAGTTCGTGCTGCTCAGCGATGCGGCGCTCGAGGGATTCCTCGAACCAGCGGACGGCATAGAGGTTGGCTGCGGGTACGGGCAAATCTTCCGAAACGGTCCAACCCTTGACAAGGCGGAGGGCGTTCCAGAGTTTGTTGCAGAAATTGCGGCCCTGCTCGCACAGAGCACTTTCGTTGATGATCTGCTTGGTGGCCTTGTCGAAGGGCGCATCGAACACGAGGTCGCCGCCGGCCGGGGAAGACGAGAGCAGACCGAAACGCACACCGTCCGCTCCGTACTTGTGGAGCAGTTCCATCGAATCGGGGGAATTGCCCAAAGATTTGGACATCTTGCGGCGGTACTGGTCGCGGACCATACCGGTAAAATACACATGCTCAAAAGGCCGTTCTCCGCGCCATTCGTAACCCGCCATGATCATTCGGGCCACCCAGAAGAAAATGATGTCCCAGCCGGTCACCAGCACGCTCGTGGGATAGTAATAGGCGACTTCCTTTTCGTTTTCGAAACCATCGAAAACCGATATCGGCCATAGCCAGGAAGAAAACCAGGTATCCACCACATCCTCTTCTTGGCGCAAATCGGAAATTTGAAGAGCGGGATTGCCGGTGGCCTTGCGCGCCGATTCGAGAGCAACCTCGGCGGTCTCTTCCACGAAGACATGCTCGCCGTAGTACCAAGCGGGGATGCGCTGCCCCCACCACAGTTGGCGGGAAACGCACCAGTCGCGGATGTTCGACATCCAGTGGCGGTACATGTTGCGGTAATGGTCGGGATAGAATTTAACTTCCCCGCCTTCAACGGCGTCGAGCGCTTGCTTGGCGAGGGTGTTCATATCCACGAACCACTGAAGGGATAGCCTCGGCTCCACCACGGTATTGGTGCGCTCGGAGCGACCGATGTTGGTGCGGTAATCCTCCAATTTGACCAAGGTGCCAGACGCGTCGAGCAGGCCCTTCATCATTTTGCGGGCCACAAAACGGTCCTTGCCGATGAGCTCGGGCAGGACCGCGTGTTCGTTGAGCGTGCCGTCTTCGTTGAGCACATCGATGACCTCCAATCCGAATCGCTGGCCGATGGCGTAGTCGTTCTGGTCGTGTGCGGGCGTGATCTTGAGCGCACCCGTGCCGAATGCCTGGTCCACATAATCGTCGGCGATGACGGGAACCGGCCGATCGATCAACGGGATGCGGACGCGCTTGCCGACGAGATGCGCATAGCGCTCGTCGGAGGGATTGACCGCCACGGCCACATCGGCAAAGATCGTCTCGGGACGCTGGGTCGCGATCACGATGCCCTCGGTTTCGGATCCCTCCAAGCGATAGAGCACATGGAACAACTGCGCCTGCTCCTCGTGATAGACCACTTCTTCGTTCGAAAGAACGGTTTTGGCCTCCACGTCCCAGTTCACCATCCGATGGGCGCGGTACAGTTTGCCTTTTTTGTACAGATCCACGAAAACCCTCACCACGGCAGCCGACAACTTCGGCTCCATCGTGAAACGCGTACGATCCCAATCGCACGAAGCGCCCAAAGTTTTGAGCTGCTCGAGGATGATACCGCCGTATTTGTCCTTCCAGGCAAATGCGTGTTCCAAAAACTCTTCCCGTGTGATGTCGGCCTTGCGGATCCCTTTTTCTCGCAACATCGCCACCACCTTCGCCTCGGTGGCGATGGATGCGTGGTCGGTGCCGGGCACCCAACAGGCGTTTTTGCCTTCCATGCGGGCCTTGCGCACGAGGATGTCCTGAATGGTGTTGTTGAGCATGTGGCCCATGTGCAGCACGCCCGTCACGTTCGGGGGCGGTATCACAACGGTGAACGGCTCGCGATCATCGGGAACGGAGCGGAAATATCCGTGGCGCATCCAGTGGGCGTACCAGTTCTGTTCGGTCTCTGCGGAAGAATACTGCTTGGGCAACATCAGGGGTCCGGTAAAAGGGAGAAAGTAAAAGGAATATGGGCAAAAATGCGGCACAAATGGCACTATTCCAAAGACTTCGCGATATTATTTTCATATTTTGTTCATTTTCATTTTTTTATAAAAAAATAAAAACAAAAACGATCCGACAGGATCCAGCGAAAAAAACGGCTTACCGGCACCGAAAAGACGCTCGAAAATGCCCGTCGCCGGATGTGCAAAACCAAGGGCCCGATAGATGTGCAAAAAGGTGGAAAACTTCTCGAAACCTTTGCCCACAGCGGATTTATCTTTTCCACAAATGTGGATAAACATGTGGATAAACCGCTGGGAGACTTCATCTGCTATGTCATATTTTAATATAAAAATCTATCTATCAGTATATTGACAGAAAATGCAGCAATTCAGTGTTTTGCGACGAACAGACCTCAGCGAAAATAAGACAGGTGCAAAAACAGGCTGTTTCTGTCCCTCCCCAAAAAGTTATCCACACGCATTTGGGCCATTTACGTCAAAAGCCCACCAATGCCCGATTCTCGTAAAAAAGTTATTCAGGCCGGATCTTGATAAAAATGTGGACAACTCCGGAGTTATCCACATTTTGCCCCCCATTGGTCGGGGGAAAGAGGCAGTCTGCACCACCGATGTTGGCGGATGTGGATAACCACCACAGAAAACAACTCGAAAAGGGAGGTTTGTCCACATGCCGCGAACGGCCTTTTTATCCACAACGCACTTATCAACGGCCTGTTGATAAAGACTAATTTATATTGAAAATCAATTTATTGAAATGTGGATAAACCCATAAAAAACGGGTCGAAAACGATCGCGCCCCGAGAAGCGGTCCCGTTTTCGACCCGTTATCCACATATCCACAGCCTCTATTATTATGATTGAATATTTTAAATAAAATAAAGAACCATTATAATGGGTGTGGAAAAGCGGTCTTACTCCACGAAGGGCATCATGCCGCGGACGCCCATGTCCACCACACGGTCGGTCTGCGCGCCGGTTGCGTAGATATCGAACTGGCCGTTGCCGTCGCCGTCTTCCCATTCGAAACTGTTGTTGATGGAAACGGACAGCACGACGGTGATGTCTTCGGTTTCGTTGCCGGTGATGACCAGCGGTTGGGGCAGGGCGCCGGTGACCACGCAGGAGCCCGGCGGGATGGGCGAGGTCGCCCACAACGGATTGGGGACGGTCGTGGCGCCGGTCGGTGCTTGTCCGGTCGAAACTTGGTTGTAAAACTGATTGTAGGGCGGCTGTATGTTGGGTTCGAAGCCCCAATAGCCCTGCGCGCGGTTGTTGTTGACCGCGATGCTCTGTGTGCGGATGGTGTAGTCGTCGATGTAGGTGTTGAAGCCCACGAAGGAGGCTATGGTGCCGGATTGGTTGTTGAGATCGCCGAATGTGGGGATACTGCGGATGTTGAGGCGGATGTCGTAATTTTGGTAGGCCAGCGAAGCGCGCACATAGGTGTAGGTGCCGGGCGCCAGTTCGCTGATCGGGATCTCGAGGAACACGCTGTCGCCCTCGGCCACGATGGCTTGGTCGAAATCGATGGCGTTCGCTCCGTTGTGGACCAGTTCGGGGGCTTTGTACACCACATCGCCGAGGCCCAGGAGGGTCAGGAAAGAGGGCGCGAATTCGATGTAGTGGACGCACATCGAGCGGAAGTCCGGGGTTTGGGCGGCGTGTCCGGCGGGGATGGCGGCCTGTTGTCCGTAGTTGTTGAGCCGGGCCTGGGTGGGATCGAAGCGGAGTTTGAAGCGGATCTTGGGCACATTGGGCACGGGTTCGTCGCTTTCACAGGCGGAGAAACCGACGGCGAGGCCGAGGAGGAGGAAAAGAAGCGTTTTTTTCATGTGGGGGAAGTGTTTTGAAGATGATTTTCACACAAACATAGCAAAACCGACCGATTTGTTCTTTCTTTGGCGTTGCCAACCCCTCGGGGGAAAAGCCCTCAAAAAACTCTTTCCTGCCATGGAAAAACCTCTGCTGGCCCTGCTATCGGCCTTTGTGATCGCGTCGCCCGCGTGGGCCCAGAATTCTTCGCCCATCCCCAGCGGTTCGGGCAGCCTCAGCCATTACCTTCTAGAACGGCAGGACATCTTGTCGGGTGGCGGCGAATGCACTGCCCTGCGCCCGTATATGCGCCGGCAGGCCGTGGCGGCCAATTTTCCGGACGATACCTCGGTCGTACAGACCCTTGAGATTTCCCGTGACCAAGATTACCTCAACCGCGACAACTCGGATTTTCTGGGCGAGATGGAAGGTGCCTATGCTTCCAAAAAGCCTTTCCTCCGATATTTTTACCGCCATCCGGCCCATTTCTACCAGGTCAACCGCAAGCATTTCCGCTTGAGCATCAATCCCGTTCTGCATACCAAGATCGGCTACGAGAGCGAGACCGACGGCAGCGGTCTGCTGTTCGACAACCGCCGCGGACTGGAACTGCGCGGGCACATCGACGACAAGGTGTACTACTATGCACGCGTCGTGGAAAACCAGACCAAGTTCCCGACCTGGGCGATGCGCCGTGTGGCCGAAGACCAGGCCGTTCCCGGGGCGGGATATTACAAGGAATACAACAGCATCCTGTCGGATGCTCCCCTCGACGGCTACGATTATCTGTTGGCGCAGGGGCTGATCGGGTTCAACATCACCAAGCATGTGGGCATCCAGTTCGGCCATGGGCGCAACTTCATCGGCGATGGCCACCGCTCGCTTTTCCTGTCGGACTTTTCGAACGATTATTTTTACCTGAAGATCAACACCGAGGTCTGGCGCCTGCGCTACCAGAACATATTCGCCCAACTCACGGGTGATTACCTGCGCGGCGGCGACCGGCTGTTGCCCAAAAAATTCCTGGCCGCGCATTACCTCAGCGCGCGCATCGGCAAAAACCTCCAAGTGGGCGTTTTCGAGTCGGTGATGTTCAGCCGGCCCAACGGCGGCTTCGAGCTGCAGTACCTCAACCCGTTGATCCTGTACCGCACCGTGGAGCACAGCCTCGGCAGCCCCGATAATGTCCTGCTCGGCGCCAATGTGAAATGGAACCTGTTCAAACACCTGCAACTGTACGGACAGGTGCTGATGGATGAGTTCAACTTCAAGGAATTTTTCGGCAACTCGGGCTGGTGGGCCAACAAATACGGCATCCAAGCGGGCGCCAAGTACGTGGACATGTTCGGCGTGCGCGGGCTGGACGGACAGTTGGAATTCAACATGGTGCGGCCTTACACCTATACCCACAACGATTCCTCGGCCAACTACACCCACTACAACCAGCAACTGGCGCATCCCCTCGGGGCCAATTTCCGCGAACTGGTCGGCATCCTGCGCTATCAGCCCACCGGACGCCTGTTTTTTTACACCCGGGTGAATTGGGCCGAAAAAGGCTTGGACAGTCTGGGTTCCAACTGGGGCGGGAACATTTTCATGAACAACAGCACCTACGAGCGCCCCTACGACAATGTCATCGGCCAGGGTGTCCGGGCCAAGATGCTGATGCTGGATTTCCGCACCAGTTACATGCTTTTCCACAACTGTTTCGCCGACCTCCAGTTGTTGTACCGGCAATTCCGCACCGATGTGGGCGAAAACCGCCGGAGCGTCGTGTTTTCGTTGGGGCTGCGGCTGAACTTGGCCGAAAGGGACTTGGATTTTTGAACCGCGGCCGGACAAAACGGAAAAAATCGTCCGATCGTCCCGGAGCCGAGGCCGTTTTTGCGCGCGAAGTGTTTTCTTTGCACGGGAGATTTCCCGAAGGGCCCTTGGCGGGCCGAAAATTTTTTTCTTTTTGTTTTTTCCAAAAAACCGAACACATGGGATTTGAAGTCATGGGAAAGCTGCACCGAAAACTGGTGGAGCAGCAGGTTTCCGATAAGTTTCGCAAGCGCGAATTCGTCCTCGAGATCTTGGACGGGCAATATCCGCAGCACATCAAGTTTCAGCTGGTGCAGGACCGGGTGAACCTGATCGATCAGTACAAGGAAGGCGACTCCATCAAGGTGTTTTTCGACCTCACCGGCCGCGAGTTCGACAAGGGCGGCGAAAAACTCTATTTCACCAACCTGAGCTGTTGGAAAATCGAAGGCGGTGGCGCGCAGCAGGGCGGCACCGGCAAGTCCGATTCCGATTCGTGGGACCGGCCGGACAATGGGCCTGCACCCTCATGGGGCAAATCGATCGATCCGCTCGACGACGAAATTCCTTTTTAAGGGCCCGTCCTGATTTTCAAGATCGGGCGGAAAAACGAGTAAATTTTGTTTTCGGCAAAGTGAAGATTTCGCCTTGGCAAGCCTGCCAAGGCGAAATCTTCAACGGACCTAAAATTAGCCCAAAATTGTCATTAGACTCTTTTTGATCTGCTCAATTTGGGTCTTTATCGGGCTTTTTCAGCGGTAGCGTTTGGACGGTTCGCAAGGTGGTTTGTTCCTTGTTGGGCTTACTTTTTCTTTTTCTTGAAAAAAAACTCGATTTGCGGGGCAGCGTTTGGGCCTCGGATCAGCGCCGTTTGCCGCAAATCATCCAACAGG
>JBEIJQ010000016.1:0-30883 GCA_040380145.1 Lewinellaceae bacterium
AGTCTGTCGAGAGGTGGATCATCCGCGCGCCGATCTCGGCACAGGTCTCGGCCATCCATCCTGGGGCCTCGGCGTTGGCCCGGAAAGCGGCCTCGGCCTCGGTTTCGGCCTTGTCCACTTGGGTATATGCGGCGCAGTTCAACACCCAATCCGGGCGCAGGTCGCGCAGGCATTGCCGGACGGAGTGTTCGTCCTGCAGATCCATTTCCGAGCGGCCCAAGAAGGTGAAACGCCATTGGGGGCGGTCGGCAGAGATTTCTTTCAGCTCGGAGCCGACTTGTCCGGTGCAACCGGTGACGAGGATGTGCATAGGGA
The DNA here is from genome assembly GCA_040380145.1 of Lewinellaceae bacterium. Lineage (GTDB taxonomy): Bacteria > Bacteroidota > Bacteroidia > Chitinophagales > Saprospiraceae > JBEIJQ01. Next base: position 316 of record JBEIJQ010000016.1, read on the forward strand.
ATAGGTGAAATGAACGCTTATTTCATCCGCCCCCGTTTGACCAGATAGGGGAGGAGCACCTGCCGGAAATCCTCGTTGACATCCGCTTCCACGAAATCGATCTTGTACTGCAGGCACTTCAATTTGAGGGTTTCCTTGTGCTTTTGCACCTGGGAAACGTAGTGGTCTTTCACTTCGTTGGATTGCAGGCGCACCTGCTCGGCAGTTTCCAGGTCGATGAACAGATAGGGGCGGTTCTCGAAATCGAACTCCAGTTCCAGTTTTTTGTCCACTACGTGGAAAAGGATCACCTCGTGCTTGTTGTATTTGAGGTGTTGCAGGGCCGAAAAAATGGATTCCATGTCGTCGGAATGCTCGAACATATCGCTGAAAATCACTACCAACGAACGGCGGTGGATGCTTTCGGCGATTTCGTGCAGCGATTTGGCGGCCTGTGTTTTTTTGTTTTTGGGCGGGTTGTCCAGCAGCTTGAGCAGTTCGGACATCAACAGATGATAGTGCTGGGTGGTGGATTTCACTTGGCTCTGCCAATCGAGGGTTTCGCCGAAAATGCTCAGTCCGAAGGCATCGCGCTGCCGCATCAAAAGGTTCATCAGGGAGGCGGCGGACAAAACACTGAACGCCAATTTGTTGACCAATGGTTTTCCCTTGGGGGCATCGCCGGGGAAAAACATGGACGAGGAGGCGTCCACCACGATGCGGCACCGCAGGTTGGTTTCTTCCTCGAAGCGCTTGGAGAACATCTTGTCGGTGCGCCCGAAGACGCGCCAATCCACGTTTTTGAGCGGGTCGCCCACATTGTACAGGCGGTGTTCGGCGAACTCCACCGAAAAGCCGTGGAAGGGGCTTTTGTGCAGGCCGATGATGAATCCTTCGACCGCTTGGCGGGCAAGCAGTTCGAGTTTTCCGGTTTCTCGGACGTCGTATTGGCTGAGGATGTTCATATAGTGGGAACCTGTTTGCCCCAAAGATAGCGATTTGTTTGTTTGTGCCCCGTGTTTGGAGTAGCTTTGCCGAAACGTATTTTTGCCAAAAAACTTGCGCTATGCCCCAAAACGCTGCCGTTGTCGGATCCGGACTGGTCGGGTCGTTGATGTCCATATTTTTGGCCCGCCGAGGCTTTGAAGTGGATGTGTACGAACGCCGTGCCGACATGCGCCGCGCCGGTTATGCCGGCGGCCGTTCGATCAACCTCGCCATGAGCCACCGCGGCTGGAAAGCGCTCGAGGCGGCGGGGATTGCCGATGACATCCGTTCGGTGGGCATTCCCATGTACGGTAGGATGATCCACGACCGGGCGGGCAAATTGACCTATCAGCCTTACGGCAAGGAAGGCCAGGCCATATTCTCTGTTTCGCGGGGCGGGCTCAATCGGGCGCTGCTGGAGTTGGCCGATGCCTATTCCAATGTGCGCTACCATTTCGAGCATGTGTGCGAGGAGTACGACCTCTCGTCCGGCAAACTGCGTTTTTCGCTGCCGGAAGGCGGCTCGGTCGAGATGCGCCCCGACTTGGTCCTCGGCACGGACGGTGCTTTTTCCGCCGTGCGGATGTCGATGATGAAGCGTCCCGGATTTGATTTTTCCCAGACCTATCTGGAGCACGGATACAAAGAACTGACCATCCCGGCCGGTCCGAACGGTTCTTTCCGTCTCGAAAAAAATGCCCTGCACATCTGGCCGCGCGGGAATTTCATGATGATCGCCCTGCCCAACCCGGACGGCAGTTTCACCTGTACGCTGTTTTTGCCGATGGAAGGGGATATCGCTTTCGAGCAGCTCAACACCCCCTCCGAGGTGGAGGCGTTTTTCCGCGATTGGTTTGCCGACAGCGTTTCGCTGATCGATCGGCTGACGGAGGAATTTTTCGAAAACCCCACATCCCATCTGGTCACGGTCAAGTGCAAGCCCTGGAACTTCGGCAACGCGCTGCTGATCGGCGATGCGGCCCATGCGATCGTGCCTTTTTACGGACAGGGGATGAACGCCGGTTTCGAAGACTGCACCATTCTGGACGCCATGATGGAGGATTGGAAGGGCGACTGGCCGGGGCTTTTCCGCGAGTTCGGCCGCGTACGGGTCAAGGACGGCAACGCCATTGCCGAACTGGCCCACCGCAATTTCGTGGAGATGCGCGATTTGGTGGCCGATCCGATGTTTTTGTTGCGCAAAAAAATTTCCGCCCACCTGCACGAACGGGTACCGGCTTTCATGCCGGTCTATTCCATGGTTTCGTTCAGCAGCATCCCGTATTCGGAGGCCTTGCTCGAAGAAGATCGCCAAAACCGCTTGTTCGGCCAGATCCTTTCGATGCCCGACATCGAACAGCGTTGGGACAGCCCGGAAGTGGAGGCCGAAGTGCGGAGGTTTTACGGGGTTTGAGCCGGAGCTTGTCCCGTGAAAATCAGAATTTGAGCCGCAGATCCGACAGGATCATCTCCAGCAGGGGGTCCTGTTTGGGCTCGTACCCTTTTTTCAAGTTGAACCCGAAAGTGCGCGCCACCTGTTGCCACTTGAAGGCCTGCCAGCCTCCGCGCAATTCGCCTATCACATCGTAGAAGGGCGTTTTGAGCTCCCTTTCGATCATTTTGATCAGGATGTAGCCTTGGAGCTTGGTGAGTTTTTTGAGGTCTTTTTCGTACAGTCCGCGCAAGTCCTTTTCCCGGTCACGGGTGTATTTTTTCTTTTTGCCTTTTTTCAACTGTTCGGTCAAAGCCTTTTCCTCGCGATAGACGCGGAGGGCTTCCACGGCAAAAGGATAGACTTTCAGAGCGTTGTAGCGGATCTGCAAGTAGTGGCGGCGTTCGTCTGGAGTGGCGAAATTCCTTTTGTCCGAACGGTAGATCGTGTCCAGATCGACTTCTACGGGAATGGTATCGCCTTCCAGCACGATGGCATGGCGGGTACGGCCGAATGCATCGGTAAAGGTGATCTCGATCTCATCCGATTGGGCGCACAGCGGAGCCGCCCCGACGGCCAGCAGGAGGGCCGTGAAAAGCCATTTTCCGATAATGTTCGGATCAGAGTATGAGCATGGCGTCGCCATAGCTGTAAAAGCGGTATTCCTCCTGTTGGGCGATTTCGTAGGCCTTCATGATCAGGTCGTGACCGCCGAAAGCGCACACCATGATGAGCAGGCTGGATTTCGGCAGGTGGAAATTCGTGATCATGGAATTGGCGATGCTGAAATCGTAGGGCGGATAAATGAACTTGTTGGTCCAACCCTCGCCCGGTTTCAGGAAATTTTCGGCGGAAACGCAGGTTTCCATGGCCCGCATGGTGGTGGTGCCCACGGCGCAGACCCGCTTTCCGGCATTCTTGGCATTGTTGACCAACTCGCTGGTCTCTTTGGAAATGTTGAAGTACTCGGCGTCCATGCGGTGCTTGGAGAGGTCTTCCACGTCGATGCTGCGGAAAGTGCCCAGGCCGATGTGCAGGGTGATCTCTGAAAAGTGCACGCCGTTGAGCTGCATGCGCTTCATCAGCGAATTGCTCAGGTGCAAGCCGGCGGTCGGGGCGGCCACGGCGCCGATCTCTTTGGCGTACACCGTTTGGTAGCGTTCGCGGTCGGAGGCTTCCGGTTCGCGGGTGATGTAGCGCGGCAAGGGGGTCTGGCCGAGCGAATCGAGGCGGTTGCGGAACTCTTCTTCGGGGCCGTCGAACAAAAAGCGGATCGTCCGCCCACGCGAAGTGGTGTTGTCCACCACCTCGGCCACGAGGATGTCGTTGTCGTTTTCGTCGGTGAAATACAGCTTGTTGCCCACGCGGATCTTTCTGGCCGGATCCACGAGCACGTCCCAAAGCCGCATCTCCTTGTTCAGTTGGCGCAACAGGAACACTTCGATCTCCGCACCGGTCTTTTCTTTTTTGCCGTACATCCGGGCAGGGACTACCCGGGTATTGTTGAGCACGAGCACATCGTCTTCTCCGAAAATGCCGAGGATGTCCTTGAACAGTTTGTGCTCGATGGTGCCGGTTTTTCGGTTGATCACCATCAGGCGGGCGTCTTCACGGTTTTCGGCGGGGTATTCTGCGACCAGTTTTTTGGGAAGATCGAAATCGAATTGGGAAAGTTTCATCGGAGGCGAAGGCCATGTAGAGCGTGAAAGAATCTGGCATCCCGTTGAAACGGGACGCAAAGATAACGCTATAAATAGTCAAATGTCAAGTGCCCTTCTTGTTTTCTGTTGGGGCGGGCTACAACTTCTTGTTGTTCAGCTGTATTTTGGACTTTATGTTCTGCACGATTGCCGGGGACACAGTTTTTCGTTGGATCTTGCTTCTCAGGAAGTCGTGGAACGATTTTTCTTTGTTGAAACGGTCCATCAAGGCCGGTGATTGTTGCAGTGAGTCGAGGAATTCTTGCTCCTCCGATGTGGACAGTTCGTTGTCCAAGAATGCGTTCAACTGTTGGTTGAAGGCGGATTCGCTTGGGAAATGGCCGTACATGGCAATGGAATTTTTGGTGAAAAAATGGGGTTTGCAAAAAATTATCCGCGTCGATCCACGTAGCCGAGCTGGCTTCCGTACTCCGACAAGTGGGTTTTGAGCTGGTTGCGCGCGCGGCTGATCCGTGAACGCACGGTGCCGATGGGCACATTCAGTACAGAGGCGATGTCATCGTAGGACATTCCTTCTTGGTCGCACATGATGATGATGCTCCTGAAATCCGGGCTCAGTTGGTTGAGCGCATTCGTCACTTCGTCGCCGAGCATTTGGGCAAAAAAATCTTCGCCAAGATCCACAAAGGGCTGAGGGGCAGATTTCTCTTCGGAGGTGCCTTTGAAAAAGTACTTGTCGATGTCTTCCGTGGTCATCGATCTCGATTTTTGGCGGTAACGGTTGATGAAACCGTTTTTCAGGATCGTGAAAAGCCAAGCCTTGGCATTGGTTCCCTCCTTGTACTGCGAAATCGAACGACAGGCCTTGAAAAAGGCGTCTTGGACCAAATCGTTGGACTCGGCCTCGTCGTAACGGGTCAAACTCATGGCAAAATTGTACATCGATCCGATATGTTGCACCAATTCGTTTTCGATCAGTGCAGTCTGCTCGGGAGTCAATGGGGTATCTTCTCGTTGCATGGTGGGAACAAAGTTAAAGCGTTTGCCCAAAAAACAGTTGCGTTTGGACGATCGTTGTGGAAGTTGATTGTCGTTGACGGAACAAACGCCGGCACAGTCTTTTGGAAGTTTATCTCAAACCTATTTCAGCGAAATTTGGTTCCCCGCCCTTGCGGCTTTGTTTTTTGACAAGAGCATTTTTCACAACGGTGTACGAAATCTATGAGCCAAATCGAAGGGGCAAGCAGTTTCGAAAGTCAAATGATGCCGCGAAAATAAATTATTTTCAAATTTTTAATTAATTTTTATGAAAAAATAAAAAAACGTCCGCGGAAGCGGTTTTTCGAAAAAAATCGTCGGTTGAAAAAAAAGCCGGTCTCGTGCCCGCCGCGCCGCGGAGGGTTTGGACGTGGTTAGCTGAGTTGATCTTTCCGAAAAAAAAACTACCTTTGGCCGCCCATCGCCAACGAGCATGGGCATGAAAGTTTCGTACAGGTCAAAATTCCCCCGCCATGAAAACCGCCCTTGTCACCGGAGCCGGTGGATTTATCGGAAGCCATTTGGTCAAACGCCTCAAAGCGGAAGGATTCTGGGTCCGCGGAGCCGATCTCAAATTCCCCGAATTTTCGCCCACGGAGGCCGACGATTTCGCGATCGGCGATCTGCGCGACCAATCTTTTTGCAAGGCGATCTTGGACAGGCCCTTCGACGAGGTGTACCAGTTGGCCGCTGATATGGGCGGCGCCGGGTTCATTTTCACCGGCGAGAACGATGCGGACATCATGCACAATTCCGCCGGCATCAACCTGAACATCCTGCACGAGGCAGTCCAATGCGGCGTGCGCAAGATTTTTTACTCTTCCTCTGCCTGCATTTATCCCGAATTCAACCAGACCGATCCGGACAATCCGAATTGTTCGGAGGATTCCGCCTATCCGGCCCTGCCCGACAGCGAATACGGCTGGGAAAAATTGTTCAGCGAGCGATTGTTTTTCGCCTTCCACCGCAATTACGGGCTGGATGTGCGCGTGGCGCGTTTCCACAACATCTTCGGGCCGGAAGGGACTTGGACCGGCGGACGCGAGAAAGCGCCCGCGGCGATCTGCCGCAAAGTGGCCCAAGCACCGGACGGCGGAAAAATCGACATTTGGGGCGACGGCAAGCAGACCCGGTCTTTTCTCTACATAGACGAATGCTTGGAAGGAGTGCGCAGGATGATGGACGGATCTTTCCGAGGGCCGCTCAACATCGGTTCCGACGAAATGGTCACGATCAACCAACTGGCCGAATATGCCATCGCTATTTCGGGCAAGCGTATAGATGTCCACCACATCCCCGGCCCGCTCGGCGTTCGGGGGCGCAATTCCGACAACCGCCTGATCGAAAAGGAACTGCAATGGAAGCCTTCCTTGCCGCTGCGCGACGGATTGGCCAAAACCTATCGTTGGATCGAAGCCCAAGTGCGTTCAAATTCCGACCGATGACTGCCATCAGGTGGCTGTTCGCGGCCGCTCTGCTCGCGTTCGCTGCTTGTGGCCCCAACGGCCCACCGCAGGGGGAGTGCCTCGTGGTGTCCGTTCCCAATGCCCAGCTTTGGAGCGCCCCGTCTGGCCGTTCGGAGGTTTTGCAGGTTTTGGCAAAAGGGACCGCCGTTTTTTTTCTGTACGAGGTCAGTGCCGAGACTTACACAATGGTGCTGGAAGGAAAGTCCCAAGAAGGATGCTGGATAAAGGTCTCGACCCCGCAGCGTGATTCGGGCTGGATCTTTTCGGGCGCGGTCGCTTGGGACCGGGCCTCTTGCCCACAATTGGAGCGGGCCCTTGCAGAAAGCCGCCCGCGCCGATTTTTGGGGACCGAATTTTTCGACCGTGCACACCGGATAAAAAATCAGCTCAGTTCGGCCCGATCGGATCACGAATTGGCCGGATCTTTTCTGTCGGCCCGGCAATTCAGGTCGGATCTGGAAACGCTTTTGGCCGAAAAACTCCGCAAGGAGCCTCCCGGCGACCGTCCCGATTGGTTTTGGCTCAACGACCATCTTCCGGGCATGTTGCTCCAATCGGATGAGAAAAAGAATGGATTTCGGGTCTTTTTCGATTATCGCCCCTGGTTGGAGGCCGCCAAGAAAACCGAGGGCACGGAAGACGATCTTGCTATGGAAAGCCTCGTTTCGGCTTTCCCCCAGGACAGCACCGAGTCCGACCTGCCCGGATGGCGGTTTTTCGATCCCGAACAAGGCTTTTTCAGCATGCTGGGCCGAGGGCGGCACTTGGCCATGCTGAGACGGGTGGACGAGGGCCTTCGCCAAGAGAACTCTTTTCGGCCGGTTTACAACGAACTGTTGCGCGCCGTCCTGGACGACCTGATCAATGCCCGTGCGTTTTGGGAATCGCCGGAGCGGCTGTTGGTCGAATACGAAGATATCCTCGCGGGCGATTTCGTGTTTTGGACGCCCGAACAGAAACTCACCTTGACCGTTCGCCGAGGGCAGCTCAAAGAATGGAAAAAAAACGGGCTGGTCGTCAACGGCTTCGACGGCGGGAATCGCTGAAGCCAATTGCTCACTGGGCCCTGTCGAGCACCAGTTCGAAGTCGTACGAAGGCCCACCGTTGGGCGGGACAAGGTCCGAGAGCAACAGCACCATGGAGTGTTCATCGACGGATAGGACCGACATGTCAAGTTCGGGTTCTGTGAGCAGGCGTTGCTCCTCGAGCTTGTACGACAGTTCGGACGAATACTTCATGCGATCGATCAAGGGGAAAAAATCGCTGCTCAACTTATGTTCGTCGATTTGTACATAGGTGGTGTCCAAGCGGTCGGTTCCGATGTCTTTACCATTCTTTTTCAATCCCACGACAAGCCATTTGCCCTTGATCTTTTCGGCTGTTTGGGCGGATGGGGGGGGGGAGGCGCAGGAAAAGAGCACCGTGAAAACGGCCAAAAGTGCCGGTGCCAAAAAATATCGCTTCATGGGACTGCAATTGGTTGAAAAGGGAAAGTACGGGCATCAGCTCATGGTGTGGAACACTTGTTGGACATCCTCGTCCTCCTCGATTTTTTCGAGCAGGCGCTCCACATCTTCCTGTTGGGCCTCGGTGAGTTCCTTGGTGACCTGCGGGAAGCGCTGGAGACCGGCGGAAGTGACTTCGATCCCGCGTTCTTCGAGGGCTTTCTGCATGGTGCCGAAATCTTCGAAGGAGGTATAGACATACACTTCGTCGCCGTCCACTTGGATGTCGTCGGCGCCGTGGTCGATCAGTTCCAGTTCGAGTTCTTCGAGGTCGAGGTTGCCCATCGGGAAGCGGAATTCGCCCTTGCGGTCGAACATGAAACTCACCGAGCCGGAATTGCCGAGGGCGCCTCCGCAGCGGCTGAAGTACATGCGCAGGTTGGCCACCGTCCGGGTGGGGTTGTCGGTGGCCGTTTCCACCAAAATGGCCACGCCGTGGGGGCCGTATCCTTCGTACACGATTTCCTCGTAGTCCTTTTCGTCTTTGGAGGTGGCGCGTTTGATGGCGTTTTCGACGTTGGCCTTGGGCATGTTGACGATCTTGGAGTTTTGTATCGCCAAGCGCAGTCGGGCATTGGTGGTGGGGTCGGGTCCGCCGGCTTTGACCGACATCGCGATTTCCTTGCCGATGCGGGTGAAGGCCTGTGACATGGCGGCCCAGCGTTTGAATTTGCGTGCTTTGCGGTATTCGAAGGCGCGTCCCATGGTAGTGAAACTGATTTTTTGAAAAAAAGGGGTTAAAAGATCATTTCGGGCGGTTGGTCCGTTTTTGTTCGAACAGATCCACGATGGCATCTGGCGATTTGCCGAGGTTTTTCAGGCTGAACCGGGCATCGTCGGCCATGTCGTGGGACGGATATTTCAGCAGGAGCGCCTCGTAAAAGCCCTTGGCTTTTGGGAGGTCCCGCAATTGATTTTCGCAGGTGAAACCGGCCGCCATAAGGGCTTCCGGAGCCGCCGGGGAAGACGGAAAGGAATCCGCCACCGTTTGCCAGAGCTGGATGGCTTGGTCCAACCGGCCCAGGTCGCGGGCCGTGTTCCCTGCGAAGTTCAGATATTCCGGTGCGCGTTCGTCGTCGCGGAACTTGTTGGCGAAGAGCATGGATTTGGCCACCAAGAAGTTGCCCAAACGGCGGCGCTCCTTTTTTTCGCGCAGTTTTTCTTCGTACAGCAAGCGGGTTTCGTTGAGGCGTACCAACAATTTTTCTTTTTCTGGACGCAGATAAAAACCCACTTCGTGGATGGACCAGTGATCGGGGAACCGCTGTTCGAACGCACGGAAAAATTCGGCCCCTTTGGCGGGATTGGCCAAAAATTCGTCGTAAAGGATGCCCGACAGGAAGAGTATGTTGGGCGTGCACTGGGTGCCGTCATAGGCCGCCCGGGCATGTTCCAAGATGTCACCGGCATGGCCGTAGTTGCCCACCCGCACGTACCAGATCGCAGCGCGATACTGATAGACGGCGTTCCATTCACGATCGGAGGGGTGCAGTTTTTCGTAGGCGTTGTACATCTGCAGGACGGCCCTGATACTGGTGTCGGATGGGGCGCCTTTGGCAGCGTTTTCCAAGCCTTCTATCTGTTCGCGCATCTTGTTTTTCCCGTTGCAGCCCACCAGGAAAAAACTGCTCAGGAGAAAAATTGCGGCGCCGGCTAAAACGCTCGGATGAATTGCCTTTCGCATACGCTGTTGTAGGTTGATTGGACGCTGTAAAAGAAAAAAAACCCGGCCGAGGTCATTTTAGTTTGACGACTCCGATCACCTCCATGAAAATGATCACACTGTCGTTTTCCGAAAGGCCACCCTGGGAAGGACACACCGAGGTGGGTACCACGAGCATGGCCTTGGTGCCCTCTGGCAATTGCCGCATGGCCTGCTTCCATTCCCGGCAAACGCCGTCCTGGTCGTAGGGGGCTTCCAAGAAGAAAGGAACGGCCTGTCCCACGGTGTAGGAACTCTGCAGTTCTTCGCCTTTTTCCACGGAGGCCACACTGATGTAGGCGATCACGCAATCGTTCGGGCCGGCGGTCGGCCCGTTGCCTTTTTCCAAAAAACTGATCTTGATGCCGGAAGGCAAGGTCGTCAAGCTGGCATTGCTTGGGTTTTTCTTGATCTCGCCCGCGAAGTCAAGGGTCATCTTTTTGATTTCCTTGGCTTTTTTCATGTAAGCCAGGCTGTTGTTTTTGACCACTTTCTCCAAGGAATCGAACTTGGCCTCGGCGATCTTTTGGTTGGCCTCGGCGTCCGCTTTGGAAATGATGCTCACGAGGCTGTAGTGCAGGGTGAGCGTGTCGCCGATCGCCACGATGTTGAAATTGCTGACCATTTGCATGATCTCGGCATCCACCGGAAAACGGGCGATCAGGCTGTCGCCGACCGACATCAGTTTGATGCCCTGGTCGAAAAAGATCTGTAGGCTGTCCTCCGGCAGGATATGGGCCATGGGCCCGCCGTTCAGCGCATATGTGCTTTGCAACTGCTCGTTGCCGGCAAACCAGCGCCAGTGCACCTCCACCTGGTCGCCCACTTGGACGGTCGGCCCTTGTTGGTCCCTTACCAAGCAGTATTCGAAACTGCCGTCCGTGCTTTTTTGGAAAACGGGGGCTTGGGGAGCGGACGGGCTGTTGCCGGAGCCGCAGGAGACCAATCCGGTCGCCGCGAAAAAATAGAGCAGGCCGATGAGACCGAAAAACAGAGCAGAGCGCATGAGGGTGTGTGGGTTATGCTTTGGGACGATTTAGATCGGAAAAATAGCGCGGCAGCAGGTCGCGGATCTTTTGGATTGTGTCTTGAAGGGGCAGTTCCGAAGAACCACCGGAGGCGTTGCGGTGCCCACCACCGGAAAATTCCTCGTGGCAGATTTTTTGTACGGACATCTCTCCCTTGGAACGGAACGACAGTTTGACCTCCGTTTTGCGTTCGGCCACCAGCACCGACACACCGATGTCGCGGACTTTCAGGGGATAATTCACGATGCCTTCGAGGTCGCCGCGCCGGATGAGGAATTTTTGGTGGTCCTCCTGTGAAAGACCGATGATGGCTACTCCGAATTCGGGCACCACTTCCAACCTTTCGTGCAGGCAAAAGGCCAATAGGCGCAGCCTTTTTTCCGAATAACTGTTGAACACTGCATCGTGCAGACCAAGGGTGTCCACCCCGCGCTCCGCCAAATCGGCCGCCAAGCGGAACAGTTTGGGCGAAGTGGCGTAGCTGAACCCGCCCGTATCGGTCAAGATGCCGGTGTACAGAGCAGTGAGCGAATCCATGGGAGCCAGCTCCGCTTCGCCGAGCGCGACCATGAAGTCGTGGATCAGTTCACAGGTGGAACTGGCGCGGGTGTCCCACAACACAAATTCCGCGAAATCGGAGGGGAACAAGTGGTGGTCGATCAGCACCCGCCTGGCGGAGGAGGAAGCGATGGCGTCGCCGAGCTTGTCCACCCGGCTCAGGTCGTTGTAGTCGAGGCAAAAAACCAGTTCCGCCGAATGCACGAGGTTGGTGCAGTACAGCGCGGCCTGATCATAGACGAAAATCTTGGAAAAACCTGGCATCCATGACAGAAAATCGGGCATTTCGTTGGGGACGATGGCCGAAACCTTGTGGCCTTTGGACGCGAAAAAATGGTATAGGGCCAAGCACGATCCGATGGCATCGCCGTCCGGGTTGGTGTGCGAGGTCAGGACAATTTTTCGGGGCACGGCCAAAAAAGCCTTCAGCGTTTCGATGTTTTCCATAATGGGGCCCCAAAGGTCTGATTTTTTTGGGAAAAAATAAAAAAAAGTGGTGTGCGTGCCCTTCAACACCTACCTTTGCGGCTCGAAAGTAAAATACATCCCATAACCCCCCCCAAAAGAAATACAATGGCGACTGACCGCACCTTTACCATGATCAAGCCGGATGCCGTGAAAGCAGGCCACATCGGCGCAATTTTGGCCCAGATCAACGAAGCTGGTTTCCGCATCGTGGCGATGAAAATGACCCAACTGACCCGGGACGCCGCGGGCAAATTCTACGACATCCACCGCGAACGCCCCTTTTTCGGCGAGTTGGTGGAGTTCATGTCCTCCGGCCCCATCGTGGCGGCCATCCTCGAAAAAGAGAACGCCGTGGCTGATTTCCGCACGCTGATCGGTGCCACCAACCCGGCCCAGGCAGCGCCCGGCACCATTCGCGCCCGTTTTGCCAAGAGCATCGGCGAAAACGCCATCCACGGTTCCGACTCCGACGACAACGCGGCCATTGAAGGCGCCTTCCATTTCGGTGGCGTCGAACAGTTCTGATTCCCTCAGCGGCACTTCACCAAGCTGCCGATCAATCGTCCCTCGGGCGTGCTGACCGAAACGCGGTAAATCCCGTTCGGCCATGCACGCCCGAGCGCTTTTACGGGCAATAGGCCGGAAAGACGGTGCCTCTCCACCAAACGCCCCGCCGCGTCGAAGACTTCCAGGTCCCAGTAGGCGTTCGGATCCGCGCACAACAGGCCCGCCGGATCTTCGACCGACACGGTTGTCTCTCCCTCGAACGGATTGGGCGCAAAAGATAGTTGTAGGTTTTCCGAAGGCACTACGGGCTGCCGGGGACCCGCGTCCAAGATGCGGAGGTTGTCGAGCGCTACCTCCACGATGTCGTCCGGATCGTCGTTGGAAATCGAAAAAGTCAGCCGCATCCGGCAGGTAGGCGGCAGCGCGTCCAAGCGGACGGTGTCGTTGGGCCACCAGGCGAAAGCCGAAAAAACGGTCCGCGAGGTGCGCCATATCTCGACCGAATCCAAGCCGTTCGACAGGAACAGGCGCAGGGTGTCGTCCACCGGCGCGGTCGTCTGTGGACGGAAAATGGAGTTGAAACGGTAGTCGAACAACAACACGGGATCGCCTTGGCCCCGCAGGTCGAAAAGGGGAGAGCGCAGCCAAGCGGTGCCTCCCTGGACGGAGCCGGGATGGTCGAAATCGCCGCCGTTCTGGGTCAAAAAACACAAGCGGTCGGGATCGTTGGGCGAATCGTCGGGCGGATTGGTCTGGGCCGCCGCTCCGAACAGGGGCAAACCGATCGGCACGGCGCGTTCCCAGCGGCCCGTGACAGCGTCGCCGCCGCTTTCCCAGCCGAGGTCCAGCAGGGCGAAATCCTCGTAGGAGCGTCCCAGCGTCAGGTCGGGCAAGGAAGTCGTTTGGGCGGTCAGGGCTAGATCGTAGCGCGAAATGTTCTGCCAGCCCCATTTTCCCGCGCTGACGGTGTAAACGCCCTCCCGAAGAAAGGTCCGATAGCGCCCTTGGGCATCTGTTGTGAGCGAAATGCTGTCCCGATCGTTGGCGATCAGCACCCGGGCATCGGGCAGGGGCGCTCCACTGGCCGAATCCGATACAATGCCGCCGACTTCGATGCTCTGCGCGGGCATGAGCGCTGCGGCGAGCGTCGTTGTCTGGCCGTTCTGCAGAAAAACCGGCCGCAGTTCGGGGCGGTAGCCGGGCTTTGACAACAAAACCGTGTAACTGCCCGCAAGAGCCGAGCCGGTCCGAAACGCCCCGAACGGATCTGTCGTGGCGTAGGTGGCGGTGCCGACCAATCCAAGGCGCACGCCGTTCAGCGGTGATCCGCTGATCGAATCGCGCACCGTGCCCTGGAGGTAGGCTGCCCGCAGGTAGGTGGGGCGCAGCACGAAAAGCCCCCGGTTGATGTCGGAGGCCACGATGGTTCCGCTGGGGAAATAGGGATAGACGCCCCAGCAGCCGGCAAAGCCGCCGTCCGGACCGTCGTAGGTGTCGTAATTGGCCACCTGCAGCAGATTGTCGGGGCGGGCCGCGTCTATGATGGTCACCCCATCGGTGTAGTTGGACAGCACGAGGTAGTCGTCCAGCACGTGAACGTTGTGCGGGATGACGTTTTTGCCTTCCGTCTCCGGGCGGCGGAAACGGTCCAGTTCCCGGATGTTCTGCCAGTCGGACACATCGTAAGCGGCCGTGAAGGCGTTGGGGCGCTCGTCGGTGGTGAAGAGGGTGTTGCCGTCGTCCGAAAGCCAGGTGTTGTGGGCGAAAAGGGACGGAGTGGGCTGGGTGGCAAGAAGTTGCGGCTGGGTGCGGTCGGATATGTCGTACACCGAAAACTCCCCGGCATAAATATCGGCGGTGTACAACCGATCGCCGCGGGCATAGCAATCGTGGACGTACACCGGCTCCCCGGCTCCGATCATCGGAGGCTGCCAAGGATCGATGTTGAGGTCGAAGATCAGTACTCCGCCGCTGTTGAGCGAGGGCTGCGCCCCGTTGAGGTATAAATATCCTTCGTCGTCGATGAACAAGCTGTGGGCCGTGTTGAGCACATCCGTTGCACCGTTTACCGTGAGCGTTGGCTGGTGGTAGGTGTATATGACCGTGTCGGGCAGCTGGGACAGGTCCATCACCAGCATTCCGAGGGCGTTTTCGTTCGTCGCGTAGGCAAAGTGGCCCCAGGTTTTGACTTCTCGCCAATTGGAGGTGGGGCCGGGAATTTCATACACCTCGACAGGAAGGGAGGGCTCGGAAACATCTACCAACGAAACGCCTTCTTCGGTGCCGACGAGTGCGTATTCGGTTCCATCCGGTGCGGTATAGCCCCAAATGTTGCTCAACCGGAAAGGGTAGGGCAGGTGCCCCGCCAATTCGAGAGAAGGCTGTGCGAACAGGCCGAAGGGTGCCAGAAAAGCGAGTGTCCAAACGAGGAGGATAGATTTCTGGCGCGACATATTCGGACTTTTATTTGGCTTTGAAGAAAATCTCGATCCGGTTGTTTTTGGCGTTCTCGGCAGGAACGGCCACATTGAAGGCCGGTTTGGTCTTGCCCATGCCGATGCAGCGGATTCGTTCTGCGGGGATGCCGAGGCCAACCAGGGCTTCCTTGACAGCTTTGGCTCGTCCTTCCGACAGCGCTTTGGACGCCTTGTCCTTGTCGGAATTGTCGGTATGTCCGACGATCTCCAACACCCAGTCTGTGTTGACCAGCGTGCGCGCCAGTTGGCGAACAGTGGGCATGGACTGCTGTAGCAGGGTCGTTTTGTCGAAAGCGAGGTTGGACAGGATCGTTCCTTTGGTTGAATCGGCGAGTTGGGCCAAGCGGGTCAAAAATATTGGGTTCAGCCGGAGATCGCGTGCATCGTTGCCTTGAGGACAAGAAATACGGCTCTCGCTCGGATAGTAGGTCTCTTTCGTGAAGTGGACCACATAATCGCGCCCTTTTGGCAAAGTCATGAAATACGATCCGTCGGCCGGGTCGCTGTGAAAACGCGCCAGCGTACCTCCCGTGATGGGATCTTCGACCACGATTTCAACCCCCAACGGAAGCTGCTCGTTGTCCATTGCCGTTCCGCTGATGGTGGCCACCGATTCGGGCATGGCCGACGGCGGAAGGTCGGCCGATACGATGTCGGTGAGGCCGTCGGTCTGTTTTTGCACGAAATAGGCTTTTTGACCGTCTGCGGCGACCTTGAACTGCCAGTCGTCACCCATCGTGTTGTACTCTTTGCCGAGGTATTGGGGAGGGCTCCAGTTTTTCCAGGTATCGTCCAGCCTTTTGCACATGTAGATATCCAATCCGCCCAGTCCGTCGCGGCCATTGGTGCTGAAATACAGGGTTTTCATGTCGGAGTGCAGGAAAGGACTTCTTTCCATCGAGTCCGTGTTGATCCCTTCCAACGGGAAAGGAGGCTGCCAATTCCTGTTTTCGTCGCGAAGAGAAATGAAAAGGTCGGTGTTTTTGAATTTTTGGGTCCGGTCTAAACAGCCTTCGATGACCATGACTTCGTCGTTGGCGGACGAGTGGGCGCTGCCGATCCATCCGAAAGCGCGGCCGAACAAAGATGCTTCAAAGGCGGATCCCCAGGAGTTGTACCCTTTGTCGGATTCATAGATCAGTCCGTCGCGGATGAGCAGCATTTTCATGCCGTCGGAAGTCAGGCCCAACGGACGATCGTTGGCACCCTGTAGCGACAGGTCTCCCTGCAGGGCCGGTTTGCTCCACGCCGAGCCGTTGTATTTGCTGAAGAAAATATCTTCTTTTTCCGGAAAAAGGCAGTCTTTTCGGAGGTTGGCCGAAAAGTAAAGCGTGTTTTTGTCGGCGGACGGAAGGGGCCATCCGATATTGCCCTCTGCGTTGATCAGGTCGGTGAGTTTTTCCGGAAGGATGCCAGTTCCGGGCGTCCGTGCGATGGAGATTATTTGCGAAACCTTGTTTCCGTGGTTGGGGAACATCGATTGGAAGCGCTCGGCGATGGTCGCCACGGAATCCCATTGACCGCCGCGGGCATAGTGGTCGAGCATGTTGTTGAGCGCGGCCCAGCCCGCGGGCGAAGGAGAGCGTTCGCGCACGAATTTTTCGAACTCCGCTTTTTTGTCCACTTGGAACGGCACTTTGTCGCCTTCGAACGGAACGGGCGGTTTGGTGGGCCCGCCGGCTTTGACCAACAGGCGCTGCGCCTTGCCTTTGACGGCCGCGGACAGGTCGGGCCAAGCGAGGAAAACCTCGATTTCACGAGCAACGGGCGCTTTTTCCAATTGTGCATAGCGCTCTTGCGCGATGGCCCCGCGGTCTTTGCCGAGGATCTGGTTGTCCACCTTTGCCTTGGCCGCTTTGTCTTTGTCCTTGGCCGACAATTTTTTCAGGCTCTTGGCCGTCTTATCGAGGAAGGCATACGCCTTGTTGAGATCTTTTCCAGGATCGGGCTGCTTCCAGTTCGCTTGGCTCAGGCCGTAAAAAGCCAAGGTACGTGCAACGGGGTCCGAGCTGGCGGTATCTTTGGCAAAAGCCTCGGCAGCCTCGGCATAGCGTTGTTTTTTCAGAAACTTTTGGCCGTTTTTGACCTGCGCGGACAACAGAACGGGCGCAAACAACAGGGCGAGCAACAAAAGGCGCATACAACTAGGGGGTTGAGGCTACGATGAATGAAGATTTGTTGGGATAAGATTTTTCGAAAAAAATTCGAAAGCCAAAAATAAGCCTACTGGGACAAAAAAACAAAGCCCCGTGTTGTGACGGGGCTTTGTTTGGTTGCAGAATTATTGCTTGACCTTGAAGATCAGCTCTACGCGTCGATTTTTCGCACGATTTTCTTTTGTCTTGTTGTCCACGGCGGGATTTTTTTCGCCGAGGCCCTTGGCGGTCAGGCCTTCTTTTTTCACGCCCAGCCTGACAAGCGCATCGGCCACGGAATTGACCCTTCTCAGAGAGAGGGCATCGTTGTAGGCATCGGTGCCCACGTTGTCGGTATGGCCGGAGAGTTCCATGGTGAAAGCACCTTCGAGGAGGATTTTGGCGGCGCTCTGGATTTCGGCCTGGGCCTCTTGGCGGGCCAAAGAGCGGTCGTGGTCGAAGTACACCACTTTGGGGGCGGGAACGGGAGGCGTTTTGGGGCGCAGCTCGATGTCTTGGTTGATGCTGCGGGCCATGCGTTCGGTCTTCAGGTCGATGAAGTATTCTTGGGAAAGGAAACCGTCCACATCCGCGTAGATCTTGTAGCGGCTGCCGTTGGGCACGGTGGTCATGAAAGTCGTGGTCGAGGGATCGGTGTTGACTTTGCCCACGATCTGGTTGTTGTCGGTGTCCACCAAAAAAACTCTGCCGGCGATCGGTTGGCCTTTGGGGTCCAAGATGCGGCCTCGGATGGTGGCCACGGCCTTGGGGCGAAGGTTTTCGGGCAGATCGGCCACATACAGGTCGTACAGACCTTCTTTGGCGGAGGCGAAATAGGCTTTGGTTCCGTCGGTGGATATCACATAGCCCCAGTCGCCGTTGAAGGTGTTGAATTCCTTGCCGAGGTTTTTGGGCGTGCTCCATTTTTTCCAGGTATCGTCCAAGCGGGTGGTCACATACACGTCCATGTCGTTGAGTCCGTTGCGGCCGCTGGAGCTGAAGTACAGGGTCTGCATGTCGGGGTGGAGGTAGGGCGAACGGTCGGTGGAATCGGTGTTGAGCGCGTCCACTGCAAAGGGGGGCTGCCAATTGCCGTTGGCGTCGAGCAGGGAGATGTATATTCCGCAGGTGCTGTACGGATCGGTGGCAGAGGTGGAGCCGGTGAACACCAGCACTTGACCATTGGCCGAGGTACGGGCGTCGCCCACCCATTTGAAATTTTTGTTGATGACTTCGATGTCTTCGGGAGTGCCCCAGCCTTTTTCGGTCTTGCGGCAATTGAAAAGTCGTCCTTCGCGGAAGATCAGCAGTTGGGTGCCGTCGGCGCTGATCGAAAGGGGCGCTTCATTGGATTCGCGCTTCGAAAGTTCCGACACGAGGGTCGCTCTTTGCCATTGGCCATTGTTCCAATTCGAAACGAAAATATCTTCGTAGCCTACGTTGTCGGGGCGGTTCAAAGCGCAGAAGTAAAGTTGTTTGTCGTCAATGGTCAGCACGGGCAGGTACTCGTACATATCGGAATTGACGGTCGGCCCCAGGTTTTGGACGGATACGTTTTGGTCGGGCGCGGAAGCGATCGCGGACACATTGCGCAGCCATTCGGACTTGTTGGGGAAATCAGGCCGGAAACGGTCGGCAGCGACTGCCACGCTGTCCCACATCTTTTCGGCGGCAAAGTGCCTGAAAATGCCCAAAAGGACGCGCTCGGCGTTTTTCTCCGGGGCATTGGCCCGGATATGGGCCTCGAACAGGCCTTGATTGGCGCCTTCGAACTTCAGGCGTTCCACGATGGGCCAAACGCCCTCGACGGACTGTTCGGGAAGTCGAGGCCACAGCAGGAAGCTTTCCAGGTCGTCGCCGTTGGGTTCGGCGGCCATTTCTTTCAGGCGGGCATTGGCGATCGACTTCCGGTTGGTTTCGATGCCGGCAGCGTCCATGCCCAACTTGGCGGCCCTTTTCTGCTTGCGGGCGTTCAGTTCGGGGAAGAGCTGCGATGCGCGGTCATTGTTCAGATAGGCCTGTTGGAGGTCGCGGTTCTTGGCATTTTCGTTGGCGCGGACCTTGCCCATTCCGAAAAGAGCGAGTGCTTTTTTGTGCGTTTTGGCGTGCGCGGTGTCTTTGGCGAACGCCGCCGTGGCTTCCGGCAGGCGCTCCTTGCGGAGCATGCGGTAGCCTTTTTTGAATTGGGCGCCCAAAACAGCGGGCAAAAGAAGCAACAGGAGGGTAAAGATGCGCATGGTCATGTGATGGGGGAACAGGGAAAATTTTGTTCTTCGAAAAAGATAACTTTTGGCCCGCAAAGAAAACGATTTTTCCCGTTACCCCCAAAAGCACCTTTCGGCTGCCGTGAATTTTGGCGCGAACAAGGTTTCCTGATGTTTTCGTTGCGGCAAAATTGCCCCGCCCAAGTTATCTTTGCGGCGGAAAAAGGCCTTTGGCCCATCAACACGAACATGTCCCATTTGTTTTTGCGCGCCGCAAAAGGCGAAACGGTTCCCCGCCCCCCGGTATGGCTCATGCGCCAAGCCGGCCGCATCCTTCCCCAATATCGGGCCGTCCGCGAACGGCTCGACGGCTTCAAAGCACTGGTAACGGATCCCGAGCGCTGCTGCGAAGTCACCGTGCAGCCGGTGGACGAACTGGGCGTGGATGCCGCCATCATTTTTTCCGATATCCTCGTGATCCCCGAAGCATTGGGATTTTCTTACGAGATGGAAGAAAAAAAGGGCCCCCGCTTCCCGCGCACGATCGCCGGCCCGGCCGACCTGGACGATCTGCTCCCGGCCGATGAAGCGGCCGCTTCGCTGGAATACGTTTATTCGGCCATCCGGCTCACCAAACGCGAACTCAACGGCCGCGTACCGCTGATCGGTTTCGCGGGCGCACCTTGGACGCTGCTCGCTTACATGGTCGAAGGCAGCGGCAGCAAGACTTTCTCCAAGGCCAAACGCTTCCTGTATCTGGAACCGGAAGCGAGCCACCGGCTCTTGCAGCGCATCACCGATGCCACCATCGCCTACCTCAAAGGACAGGTACGGGCCGGTGCCGACCTGGTCCAGTTGTTCGATTCCTGGGCCGGTATCCTCTCGCCCGATCAGTACGAGACCTTCTCGATGCCCTACCTGCGGCAGATCTCCGATGCGCTCAGCCCTTTGGTGCCCGTGACCATCTTTGCCAAAGATGCGTGGTTTGCCCTCGGATCCATCGGCGCTTCCTCTTGCTCCGTGGTCGGCTTGGACTGGACAGTAAAACCCGCCTACGCCCGCGGGCTGGTCGGTGCGGAAAAAACCCTGCAGGGGAATCTCGATCCGTGCGTCCTGTACGCGGATTTCGCCACCATCCGGCGCGAAACCGAAGCCATGCTCCGGGCCTTCGGGCCACGCCACATCGCCAACCTCGGCCACGGGGTGTATCCCGATACGCCGCTCGACGGCGTCCGGTGCTTCGTGGACACGGTCAAGGAGTTTCGATATTGAGGCTCTTGGGGCCCCGAATCCATCGGCTCAAGGCCGTTTTTTCAAAAGAGAATTTTTGATCGGGCATCAAAAATTCACTCTTCTGTAGCAAATTTCCCCAACAGCAGCTCCATCGTGTCCACGCCGTCGGCGTAATCGCCGGGGCTGGGCATTTGGGCGGTTCCGAAAGGAACGGTTTCGCCCCAATGCGGTAGCGGCCCGCTGCCGACCACACACTGCAAGCGTTCGCGGACGGATGACAGTTCGGCCCCGACTTCTTCGGGATCGCCGTACCGCACGAATTGCAGACAGGCGATGCGCTCGCCCACAGCGGGGTCTTCGGTCAGCAATACCGGACCGGCCACCGTGTGGGGGATCTTGTTGAGCAACAGCAGCGTGAACGAGTAGTCGAAGTTGTTGCGCCATTTGTTGTGCAGCAGCAGGTCGCCGTGGTGTTCGATGCTTTCCGTGAGGGGGGCGAAATCGAAACCCCGTGGCACGTACAGTTTGGTGACGCTGCGGCAGCCGAGCCCGAAATAGCGGAAAAGGTCGTGCCCCAGCCCGCGGTACTGATCGGGTGTTTCGTCGCCGCGGAGCACGGCCACGGAACGGCGGTTGCGACGGATCAAGTGGGGATATTTGGAAAAGTAGTGCTCGAAATAGCGGGCGGTGTTGTCGCTGCCCGTGGCGATCACGGCGTCGAAACCTTTGAGCTGTTCGACGAACTCGGTGCGCTGTGCCGCTTCCGGATCGGATTCGGCCAAGATTTCGCGCAGGGCGGGCAGCAGCACGCGGTCTTTTTCCGAGAGTTTCACCACCGCCCGGTGCCCGGAGGCCAGGACGCACATCCAGTCGTGGAATCCGGCCAACGGAATGTTGCCGGCCATCACCAGCCCGATCCGGCGCGGGGAAACCCGGCGTTCCGGCAATCCGTATCGGGCGAGCCAACCTTCCAGCTTTTCGGGGGCCAGCAGGTGCTCGGCAATGGCTTGCAGCGCCAAGCGGCTGTTTTCGGGCGTGAACCAGGGGTTTTCCCAGTAGGCCCGTTCAAGGGCGTTTTCCAAGATGGGATGCCCGGAAAGAATGGATTCCCGGAGGGCGGAAAAGTTCATGGTCGGAAAAATTGGCGGGAGTTCAGGAGGCGCGGAAAAGCCGGGGCCAAAGAGCGCCCCTTTCGGCGGGGTAATCGGGGAAACGATCGAGGTACCAATCGTGGTGGCGCAGGGCCCGCGGAACGAGGTTGGCGGCGGTCCAAACGGCGAACGAAAGCCCGGGCAGGCTCCAGGTCAGGAGCGCGAAACCGGCCCATTCCAAGATTTCGCCGGCGTGGTTGGGGCAGGACATCCAGCGGAAAAAACCGCCGCGCGGGATCTTGTAGCCCGTTTCGCCCGGCTTGCGCAGCCCGATAAGCGTGTAGTCGCTGTGGACATTGATGCCCATGCCGAGGAAAAACAACAGGCAGCCGCCCACGAAACGGGGATCGCCGGCCCAATCCGCGGGATATGCCGGACCGTACCCCAGGTGCCAACCGATGAAACCGGCGTTCACGACGTTGAAAAATATGGCCGAGGCCACGATCGCCCAGGGCATCCGCTTGCCGTCGGTGCGCAGAAAAAATGGAAAAACCACGCTCCTGTGCACGTAGTGTCCGGCATACAGCAGGAACATCGCCCAGGTCGTCCAAGCCTTGTTTCCGGGCCCGGACGAAAAAAAAATCGCGCTCGAGAGTAACAAAGCGGGAATTTCCATCATTAACCATCCCAGGCGGTTGTCAACCGTGGGCCCCCAACCCTTGCGGGCGTGCCGTCCGTAAGGAGCCGAAACCCGCAGCTGCAGGGGGACGATCGCGAGGGCGAACAGCGTCCAAGCCACCACCGTCCATTCAAAAGACCAAGACAATTCGTTCCGGATTTTTTTTCGAAAAAAGAAAAGGCGAATTTCGGATAAAAATGCGGATTTTCGCAACGAACCATCAAAACCACGAACCCATGTTTCTGACTTACTACGGACACTCCTGTTTTTCCGTCGAAGTAGCCGGCAAAACCCTCCTCTTCGATCCGTTCATTTCCGGCAACGAACTGGCCGCCTCGGTGGACATCGACGCCATCCGCGCGGATTACATCTTGGTCTCGCACGGCCATGCCGACCACATCGCCGATGCCGAGCGCATCGCCAAAAATTCCGGCACCCACTGCAAGGTGATCGCCAGCTGGGAGATCTGTTCGTGGTTCGACGCCAAGGGCATACAAGGCCACCCGATGAACATCGGCGGGCAGTGGGCCTTTGATTTCGGTACCGTGCACCAGGTCAACGCCGTCCACTCCAGCAGTTTCCCCGACGGGTCGTACGCTGGCAATCCCACCGGCTTCGTGGTCGAGACCGGAGAAGGCACTTTTTACTATTCCGGCGATACGGCGCTGCACTGGGACATGAAACTGATCCCGATGCTTTACCCGCGTCTGAAGTTTGCCGTGCTGTGCCTCGGCGACAATTTCACGATGTCCTACAAACACTCGCTGTTGGCCTCCGATTTCATCGAGTGCGGCAACATCATCGGATGCCACTTCGATACCTTCGGCTTCATCCGCATCGACCATGCCGCTGCCGAGAAGGCTTTTACCGACCGGGACAAGACCTTGCTGCTGCCCAAGATCGGCGGGCGTTACGATGTCTGACGGTCCGTTGGCGGGCTGATTCTTTCCGCTTTTTCGAACCTGTTTTTTTTACTCTCAAACAAAAATCCCATGAAAACAATGACTCGGCCCAACGGGCCTCTTTTCCGCGTGGCGGGCCTTCGCCCCTTGGCCTTGGCGCTGCTGATCCTGCTCTATTCCGAAGGTCTGGAAGCGCAGTTCATAGAAGACCGGCCCGGGTTCACGGGCGCGGCGCTTGCGGGAGCGACCCTCGCCCTCGACGGCACGGCGGCTTTTTGGGACAATCCCGCGGCTCTGGCGGAGCAACGGCGCCTCGGACTGTCTTTTTTCGGAAAAATCCCGTTCGGACAGGAAATGCTCCGCACGGGCGGCACGGCGGTCGCTTGGGGCAAGTCCGGTTTCGGGGCGGCATTTTTGGCGGGCGCGTACGGAAATGCCGTGCACCGCGGGCAACACTTCGGGCTGAAGGCGGGCCGGCGACTTTCGAAAAGCACTTCGCTCGGTTTCGGCATGGCTTATACCGATACGAAAACGGGGGCCTTGGAGCAACGGGCCGAGGTGCGGGCGGAAGTCGGCGCACTGTTCGACCTGGGCCTACATTGGCGAGCCGGGGCTTTGGTGGCCAAGGGAATCGGCCTGGGCACTCCCACCGCTTCGCCGTGGCTGATGCGGGGCGGGATTTCGTACCGGCCCGACACCAAAACCGCCGTATGCTTGGAAGCCCATGTGCGGCCGGGCGAACGGATGTCTGTTCGTGCGGGCGTGCTTTGGAGCCCCGTAGAGCCGATCGAACTGGGCTGCGGCTTTTCCACGGAACCGCTGTCGGCCTCTCTCGGGGCTCGTTATCGTTTGGGAAAGGTCCGATTGGGGACGGCCGTGGGTTGGCACCCCGATCTTGGATTCACGCCCACGGTGGAGGGTTCGGCCAACTGGTGAATCAGAGCCGCGAGACCAGTCGGGAAACTTGGGAGCCGGACGAACTGGCGCGCAGCACATAGTTGCCGCGCGGCAAATCGGAGGTCGGCACCAGTATGCGGATGTTTTCGGCCTGGGTGTTCACTTTTTCTTGGTAGAGGAGCTGCCCGAGCATGCTGTAAAGCTCCACCACGATGGTGGCTGGTTCTTCGAGGTGGATATCGGCCACGGTCACTTGGTCGTCGGGGGCGTTTAGCAGTTCCATTTCCAGCGCGCCATCGTCGCCGATGAGCGGAACCTGCGGGACCGAATAACCGAAGGTGTAAAATCCGCTGGGGAGCAGATCGTCGATGCGGACGGAGCGCCGGAAGAAATCCAAGCCGTCGGCTCCGAGGGAAGTCCAGCCTAAAGCAGTGGAATATCCGGATAGGACCAGGCGCGGGGCCTCCGTTTGGAAATCGATGCCGTTGGAGGCGTGGGCGAAAATCGTGAGATCCACTGGTTCGGTGCCCGAAACCGACCAAAATTCCTGGGACGAAACACTGTCCAATTCGGTGGGCACCGTCGATAGGTTGCGGTATCCCTCGCCGAAAGCGGCCGCGGCAAACAGTCCGGGGGCGGCGTTGCGGCGCACGAGTTGCACGGGCCGGTACAGTCCGTTGGCGCCGACCGGGAAAACAAGGGTTTCCTGGCGGCGGCTGTTGCGGCGCAAGGTGCCCTGCACGAAGCTCAGATCACTGCCTCCCGTCACCGTGGCCGAGTCGGAAAGCGTCACCGGTTGGTCGGCGAAGAGCACCCCGCGCACCAGTTCCAGACCTCCGCCCACCAGCATCGGGCTGCCGGATGTCTGCCGCCCGGCAATGTCCTCGATCGTGATGTAATTGAATTTGTTGCGGCCATTGGAAGCGTTCGGGACAGGCGAGGGACTTTGGAAATGGATGTGCCCATAGTCCACGATCGGGTTCAGGGCATTAGGTGAAAAATCGCTGTAATTGGCCCTAAGGACCATCCCGCCGCGGTTTTGCAAACGGTAAGTGTTCTCGAAATCCCCGTGGCAGACAATGGTGCCTTGGTTGGACAAGCGGCCGCCGTTGCGGAGCAGCAGGCCGACGGTCGCACTGGCATTGTGCGCGATGTCCGCCTCGCCAAGGTTGTCGAGCAGGTTGGCCGTGATACGGCCCGAACAAAGCAGGGCGCCCTCGAGCAGAAAAGTGTCCACATTCAACTCGCCGCCCGCAAAGATCGTCAAGTGGCTGCCCATGGGCATGACCAGCTTGTTGCACGACATCGCCGAATGCCCGATCTCCGGCGAAAAGTCGGCGGAGGGATCTATATACAGGTCGCTGTCGGCATTGGGCACCTGGCCGTTGGACCAGTTGGCCGCCAAGTGCCAATCGGAAGAGTATTGGCCGGTCCACACGCTGACCTGCGCCGAAAGACGCGGGCCGAAACCTATGAAAATCAACAAAAGAGCAGTATGAAAACGCAACATCGCAAATCGGCTTGAATCGTTCGAGAACCCTGTGTCGGAGGTGAAAGTTGACGGGGCCGATCTTCTGGCCCGAAAAACATTTGCCAAAGGTAAACGAAAGTGTGCGCAATTTGTGGACAAATTATTTCTTTTGTAGGTCATTTTAACAGATTTTATTTCATAAAAAATTGATTTTTATTTTCTTAAATAAAAAGTTAAAAGAAAGTTCTTTTGGCCTTCCACAGGCGTTCGTCCTTGATCAATTGCCGATCGGGCAATTTTTTTCCCAAAAAAAAGGTCGAAAATCCGCCGACCTTTGCAAACCTTGAACGACCATGCTCGACAGCAAGCTCATACAACTGCTGAGGACTTTTTCCGTGGCCGAGACCAAGCGCCTCGGGGCATGGCTGCAAACGAGGCACAGTGCCCGCTCGAAGGCCGTCCAATTGTTCGAGCTTCTGCAAAAACACGGGCCCGAGTATCGTCACCGCCACCTGCAGCGGGAAGTCGTGGGCCGGCAGTTGTTCCAGACCCCGCGATTCCGCGACCAAGATTTGCGCCTCGCCATGTCCGATCTCACCGCTTCCATCGAGGATTTCGCGACCGCCGAGATGCTGTCGAAAGACCGGCTTTTACAGCAGTCGCTCCTGCTCCGGTACCTCGAGGAAAAAGGCCTTGAGCGCTACATGCCCGGCGAAATCGAGGAATACCGCAAGCGGATCGAAGCCCCCGAGTCCATCGGTCCCGATCTGCTGCTGGAGAAATTCCGGGAGCGCCGACTGCGCGGCCGCCTCCAGCTCAAGGTGCAGAACTCGGATCCCGAGAACCTGCTGCAGCAGGCCTCCGATGCGCTGGACCATTATTTCGTGGTGGAAAAACTGCGCCTGGCGATCGACATGCGCAACACCCAAAACGTGTACGGCAACCCTTACCGGTACGACTTTTTGGAGGAGATCGTCGGTCAGGCGGAAAGTTCCGCCGCGTATGGGGATTCTCCGGCCGTGAAACTCTTTCTATCTGCCTTCCACATGTTGGGGCCGTCCGTGGACCGCGAGCATTTCGATGCCTTGGTGGAACTTTTGGAACAGCACACCCCTGGATTGCCGCATGAAGACCAGGTGGCGCTCTACGGCTATGCGCTGAATTATTGTGCGCGGATGATCAATTCCGGTCAGATCGATTTCATCTCCCTGCTGCTTTCGCTGTACAAGCCCATGCTGCAAAGGGACCTGCTCTTGGAAAACCGGCACCTGTCGCACCGGCACTACAAGAACATCGTTTTCGTGGGGCTGCGGGCGGGCGAACTGGATTGGACCCGCTCGTTCATAGAGGAATTCCGGGAGCGGCTGCCCGAAGATGAGCGGGAAAACGCTTACCGCTACAACTTGGCCTATTACCATTTTTTCGTGCGGGACTTCGACCGCACGCTGGAACTGATCAACGCCGTGGAATTTTCCGACCCGATCTACACCTTGAACGCCAAGTCGCTGCTGCTGAAAACCTTTTACGAACTGGACGAGCCGGAGGCCCTGCAATCGCTGGCGCACAGCTTTCGGGCCTTGATCAACCGCAACAAGGAAGTGACGCCCTTCCAGAGGGAATTGTACGGGCACTACATCAGTTACGTGCTCAAGATCCACAAGGTCAAAAGCCGCCCCAAGGAAGAACAGTACGCCCTGCGCGATGCCCTGCTCCAAGAAACCAATATCGCCGACAAGAGTTGGCTGCTCTGGCAGTTGGAAAAATTGTTTTGAGGAATTGAATTTCAACGTTCAAGCAATCTAAATAGGAAAACTATCTTTTGCAGGAAGTTGGCTACTTTTGTGCCGACAATTTGGAACACGCCTTATCCCTTTCCCTTGAAAAAGATCTGTTTGGTGGCCTCTGCCATCTTCTCCGCTTGCGCTTTGCAAGCCCAACAGCCTCCACCGCCACCCGCCGATACGACCTCCCAAGAAACACCGCTGGCAGAGGTGCAGGTGCGCGAAAACCGCCTCGAAACGCCCCTCTCGCGCCTCACGCGCCCTACGACCGTGCTGCGGAAATCCTTATTGGCCCAGATCCCCGTCCAAAGCATCCAAGAGGCGCTGTCACAGGTCGGCGGACTGGATGTGCGCACCCGTGGCCCGCTCGGCGTTCAGGCCGACCTCGGCATCCGCGGCGGCGGTTTCGACCAGACCCTGGTGCTGCTCGACGGCATGAAACTCTCCGACCCGCAGACCGGCCACCACAGCCTCAATCTGCCCATCAATCTCGACCAGGTCGAACGCATCGAGATCACCAAGACGGGCGCCTCGCGCCTGTACGGCCCCAACGCCTTTGCCGGCGCGGTCAATATCGTCTCGCAGATGCCCGAACGCTCCGGCATGCGCCTGTCGGCCTACGGCGGACAGTTTCTCGACGCCGGCGGCAGCGCTTCGCTTTCGTTGGTCGGCAAAAACTACTCCCAGTACCAAGCGATTTCTTATGACCGCAGTTCGGGCTATCGCCCCAACACGGATTTCTCCACGCTCAACGCCTTCGTCAAAGGCGAACTGTGCCTCGACCGCAACCGATTCCGGTTTATCGGCGGGTACACCGACAACCGTTTCGGGGCCAACAGTTATTACAGCGACCGATTTCCCGACCAATACGAAGAGGTCAAGACGTTTTTCTTCGGTTTGGAGCAGGAGCTGCACGCTTCCGACAACGTGGTGATCAAGCCGCGCCTGTACTACCGCCGCAACGACGATCGTTTCTTGTTGGTGCGCGACGACCCGGATTTTTACCGCAACACCCACCGCACCGATGTGTTGGCCGGCGAGTTGCACGGTTCTTGGAAGAACAGGCTCGGAACAGCGGGTTTCGGGGCCGAACTGCGCCGCGAGACCATCGCCAGCAGCAACCTCGGCGACCACCGCCGCCTCAACGCAGGCATTTTCGCCGAACAGCGGTTCTCCTTCCTCGGCGACCGCATGTACTTCACCCCCGGGATTTACGTCAACTGGCTAAGCGACCACGGTTGGGAAGCCTACCCGGGCCTTGAGGCCGGTTTTTGGGCCTTCGATCAATACCTGTTGTACGCCTCGGCCGGTCGGTCTTTTCGATTGCCCACCTATACCGATTTGTTTTACCGGGATCCGTCCAACCTCGGCAACCCCGCCCTGCGCCCCGAATCGGCCTGGCAGTACGAAGTGGGCGTCCGCCGCTCCGGCAAGGGCTGGCGCGCAGAGGCCAACGTGTTCTATCGCGACGGCCGCGACCTGATCGACTGGATCCGCACGTCCGAATCCGGGCCTTGGCAGCCGGTCAACTTCCGCCGAAGCACGATCCTCGGCGGTGAGATCAGCGCCACGATCGCCTTTCCCGAACTGCTCCAACGCGACCGTTTCTTCCTGCAACGCCTTGACCTGAGCTACACGGCGATGGATTTCCGCCCCGACACCACGGTGGAGGTATCCCGCTACGCGCTGAGCCACCTGCGCCACCAGCTCGTGGCGGGGATCCGGCACCGCATCGTCGGCGGCCTCACCAACGATCTGCGCCTGCGCGTCATCGAACGCTTCGGTCAAACGCCCTATGTGCTGCTGGATTGCCGCCTGGCCTGGACTTTCCCCAACGGAGCCAACCTATACCTGGAGGGCAGCAACCTGTTCAACACCGAATACCGCGAAATCGGCACCGTGCCCATGCCCGGCATCTGGGCCCGCCTCGGCGGCTCCTACCGCTTGGATTTCAATCGTTGAGGCAGGGAGGGTAGGCGGGGCAGGAAACCGCTTTTTTTTATTTTTTTATAAAAAAATAAAAATCAGTTTTTTATAAAAAAATGGAGTGAAAAGTTTTCTGTTTCATTGAGAATGAAAACGAAAAAAAGATGACCAAGAAAAATCTGATGCCCGTGCAAGGAAATCCTACCGACCCGGAGTAACGAAAAAAAACCTGAAAATCCATGAATCCTGAAAATCCTGATTCTGACAAAAGAGGCGGGCACAGCATTTCCAAATAACGATCCAAGCGCGAAAATCCCGTTCCCCACAAAAAACTTATGCCCGGATGACCTGCGTCGTCCGGGCATTTTAGATTCAGCCTTACTCTTTTCTCACTCGTTATTTTGGACGGCCTTCAAATAAGAAAACCGATCTTGTCTGGCGATGGCTCAAAGATGCGTCTCACTTAATTCAATGTACAAACACAAATTTTGTTTATTGTAGGTCAATGTAGGATTATTTTAACAAAAATATTTTTACAAAAAACTATATATCAATAAAATAAAATAATAAAATGTAGGAAATTTAAGATTCCGATCAGGTGTGCAAAACTGCTCGACAAGGGAAGTTTTGGGAAAAAGACGAAAAAAGCCCCGTTTTGTTTCCCGTCTGAGACTGAAAACCGTCCAAAGCAACGGTTGCAAAAAATTCTATCTTTACCCAATAACCCTACCCTTGACCTTATTTTCGACCTAGTCATGAAAAGAAAAATTACCTCCCGCAGATTGTCCGGGCCTGTTTTGGCCCTCCTGCTTTTGATTTTGTTTGCCGGTAGAACAGTGGCACAGACCGTTCCCTTTCAGCAGGCCACTGGCTCCTCTGCCTCGGAGGAAATCTGGGAAGGGCTCTGGGACGCCAATGTGCAGCGGTTCGTGACCGTGGGCGGCGGCAACATCGGTTCAGGGGTTTCGGACGTGTGGATCTCCCAGTACCAGCCCAACGGCGCGCTGATCAGCTCCAACCGCATCCAGATGCCGGCGGGCACGCCTGCGGGATATTTGACGGCTCGGGATATTTGCCAAACTATCCCCTCGGGTTTGTTGGGCGTACAGTATTATATCACAGGCATTTTCGTGCCGCAGCCCCAGCCGGGCGGCACCGCCAGTCCCCAGCAATTTGTGGCCCGGGTGAGCGGCAACGGATCGGTGATGTGGTTTGTGCTCGGCTTCGGCGGCCAACAGACCATCGTACAGTCCGAGGGCATCGCTGTGGAACTGATGCCCAACGGCGATGTGATGGCCATTGGCAACGGGCGCGATGCATCGGGTTGGAACAATGTGGTCGCCGCCCGTTTCGGCTCCTACGGCAATCCGATCTGGAGCAACTACTACGCCAGTCGCAGCGGCCAATATCTGGCCCGGGAGGCCTGTTTCAACACCCATG
>JBEIJQ010000017.1:0-29324 GCA_040380145.1 Lewinellaceae bacterium
GGTGTCTTGCGCATGTTTCAACGTGTATTTCAAGTTTTTGCAATCAGGATTTTCTAATGGCCGCCATTAGAAATTTTTCCTAATGACAATTTTGGGTTTATGTGAAAAAGCTGTCAAACTTGAACGGCTGAAGCCCTGGATTCCGGCCATGAAAAAAGCCCCTTGCTACACGAGCAAGGGGCTTTTTCAAATCACCTGAGCAGCTTACTGCTTGTGGTAGTGGGTGATGGTCTTGTCCGTGCCGTCGGAGATGGAAAGTTTCAAGTGGTCGCTGGTCAACTCTTCGATGGCGAAGGGGATCGGCAGCGGGAAGGCATTGCTGGTGATCGTCAGGATGGTTTCATCACCGCTGAAAGCCCAAGTGCCCGAGTCCGTCTGCGGATCGGTCGGATCGCACAGGGTATTGTAGTTGGTGGTGTAGGTGCCGTTGGCCGCTACGATGAGGTCGTCGTCGGCTTCACAGGCGTCCGGCGTGGAGGTCGAGTCGATGGAGCCGTCGGCACCGAAATCGTAATCTGTTTCTTCGACGCGCCAAGTTCCGGTGAGTTTTTCGGTGTTGGATTGTTCTTTCGAACAACTAGCTGCAAATCCGGCGACAAGGGCAAGGGCCACAGCGGCAGAGAATAGGTTTTTCATAATGACAGAAATGAAAATGGGTAAAAAAATGGGTTTATGTCTCAGTGTGGGCAAAGATACCAAATGAGCGGTTGCCGAACAAAAACTATCTGGATTTTTGTCGGCCCAAAGGCAGTTCGATCCAGCTGTCAGCATGGGAGCGGCCCGCCGATTCTTTTTAAATTTTTTTATAAATGATACATATAATTTTTTTTGCAAAAAATTTGCAGAAAAAATATGTTTTCAATAGTGAGGTTGCTCCTAACGACTGTTGGGAAACAGGGGGTCACGCCAACTGCCAAATATCGGGGAGATTGCGGCCCAGCCCGTCGTAGTCGAGGCCGTATCCGACCACGAACGCATTGGGGATCTCGAAGCCGCAGTAGTCCACTTGGACGGGGTGTTCGGTCGCGGCGGGCTTGTGGAGCAGGGTGCACAGCCGGACCGATGCCGGGCCCGTGGCGTGCAACATGGGCAAGAAACGATGGAGCGTTCGGCCGCTGTCCAAGATATCTTCCACGATGACCACTTCGCGGTCGCGTAGGCTTTCGTCCGGTCCGAGTTCCACGCGCAGGTTTCCGGTGGAGGCCGTGCCGCTGTAGGAATGCATTTTCACGAAAGAAACCGTGCAGGGGCCGTCGTACGCGCGCACCAGATCGGCGGCGAACAAGAACGAGCCGTTGAGCACGGCCAAAAAAACGGGGCATTTCCCTTCGTAGTCCCGCCGCAACTGTTCGCCCAGGGCGCGCACCCGATCGGCGATGGTTTCCCGGGACAAAAAGGGCTTGAACCGCAGGTCGTGGAGAGCAATGGTTTCGGGGATTCCCATCGGTTCGGTCGTTATCGGTCGGAGAGGACTTCCTTCCAGCGGACGTTTTTGGTGCTTTCGAGGAGCACGGCCCCGCAAATGGACACGAACAGGGAAAGCACGAAGGCGCCGATCACAAAGATCGAGCGGCTGGGTCGGCTTTTAGAGCGGGGCTTTTGGGGGCGTTCCGCCTCGATGATCACGGACGGCTGCAGGATGTTGGCCGTTTTGAACTGCGAGTATTTTTCGGTTAGTTCCTTGATTTCTTCCGACAGGTTGTATTGGCGCATTTCGAGTTCGAGCACCTTGTCGCGGCCCTCGTTGAACCGTTTGGCACTGTACTCGGCGTTGGGGTCGGGGGAGGTCAGGTTGGACAGTTTTTTTTCCAGGCCTTTGACACGCGCCCGCACATAGGCGATGGTATCGGAGGGGATCTGCGGGTCGGACATCAGGGATTCCAGGTTGGCGCGTTCCTGGGCCAGTTCGGATTCGGTGCTCAGCACCAGGCCGGAGTACACTTCCCCTTGCGACTGGATGTTGATGATCCCGTACATTTTGCGCAGTTTGGCGAGGCTGTCGATCACCGTTTTCTGCAATCCGTACCGTTCGCGGAGGGTGCTTTCGTAGGCGTCCACGGTCCGCTGGCGGTTTGCGCTGACGGCCTTTTTGTACAGTTCGTCGATCATGCGCATCGCTTCCAAGACCATTGGAAGGGGCAGTTCGGGGTCTTTGTCCTCGACCGACAGTTCCACGGCGCCGTAGGCGTTTTTTTCGACCTTGTACAGCGAATAGAAGCGCTTGAGCATTTTTTCTTGGGAGCGCGTCTGGAACGAATCGATCTGGTAGTGCTCGTACAGTTTGAAGCGGGCGATGATGTGGTCGGCCAGGTCGCGCGAGGTGCCGAAGGTGATGATCCGTTCGACCATTGCCTCGGAGCCGATGTCGGAGTTGTAGGGGTTGGTGCCGAAAAGGCCTGCTCGGGTGAAAGCCTCTTCGTTGGCGGGATAAAAAACGCTTTGGGACCGATAATAATTGGGCATCAACAGGCTGCCGGCGGCCGTGGCCAAGGTCGCCACGAGTACGAAAGCCGAGATGGATCTGCGCCATTTCCAAAGAATATGGACGACCTCCAAAAGGGACTCGGGGTATACTATCGATTTGTTTTCCATGGACTTGTGCATGTTGATGCGCGAAGTGCGGCCTTATTGCGCCCTCAAAAATGCGATTTTTCCCCATCTTTGTCGCAAAAAATGCGTTTTAGGCTTTGACCGGGCGTGTTTCCGGCCGTCGAAACCCGTTTTTCCCTTCACTCCACCGAACGACACATGAGCCGAACAGCGACGATCCTGGCGATGCTTTTTTGGGCGGCCACTTTTTGGGCCCAGTCTCTTCCCGAGCGCGAGCACTTGGCGGGCGAATTTTTGGTCAAGCTCCGCACCGGCGTTGCGCCCGACAAGCTCGTGGAGGCCAACCGCCTCTTCAGAGGCCGCGAAACGGGTCTCCGCGCCGCCGAACTCCTGTCGGCGCCCCTCAACATCTG
Organism: Lewinellaceae bacterium; assembly: GCA_040380145.1. Lineage (GTDB taxonomy): Bacteria > Bacteroidota > Bacteroidia > Chitinophagales > Saprospiraceae > JBEIJQ01. The sequence goes on from JBEIJQ010000017.1 coordinate 2,964, forward strand.
GCTCCTTCGCGGCGATCTCCCCGCCGACGACGAAAAGGGCCTGCTCACCGCCCTCAACCGCCACCTCGATGTGGAGGCCGCACAGTTCAACTATGTGGTGCAGCCCCGCGGCAACTGCTCTCCCCTCGCCACCCTGCCCAACGATCCGCAGTTCGGACAGCAATGGCAGTACATCAACACCGGCGCGGGCGGCGGCGTGGCCGATGCCGACATTGATGCCGAACTGGCCTGGGACATCACCACGGGCGGCCTGACGGCCCTCGGCGACACCATCGTGGTGTGCATCGTGGACGACGGCGTGGACGTGAACCACCCCGATATGGCCCCCAACCTGTGGCGCAACTGGTCCGAAATCCCCGGAAACGGCCTCGACGACGACGGCAACGGCTATGTGGACGATTTCCGCGGCTGGAACGCCCCCGACAACAACGACGACATCGCCAACGGGTTCTTCGGCGGAGGGCACGGAACTCCAGTGGCCGGTATCGTCGGTGCCAAAGGCGACAACGGCATCGGCGTGTCCGGCGTCAACTGGAACATAAAACTGATGATCGTGGTCAACGGCGGGCCCTACACCTCCGCCAATGTGATCGAGGCCTATTCGTACCCATACTCGATGCGCCTGCGCTACAACCAGACCGGCGGGGCCGAAGGCGCTTTCGTGGTGGCCACCAACTCCTCTTGGGGAATAGATTACGGCCAACCGGCCGACGAACCGCTCTGGTGCGCTTTCTACGATTCTCTGGGCTCGGTCGGCATCCTGAACTGCGGCGCCGGTCCCAACGCCAACATCGATGTGGATACCCAGGGCGACCTGCCCACTGCTTGTCCGAGCGATTGGTTGGTGGCGGTCACCAACATGAACCGCAGCGATGTGAAACTCGTTCAAGCGGGCTACGGACAAGCATCCATTGACCTCGGAGCGTTCGGGCAGGACACCTGGACCGTGGCCGACAATGCCGGGTACGAAGCTTTCGGGGGCACTTCGGGCGCCACGCCGCATGTGGCGGGAGCTGTGGCCCTGCTGTACTCGGCGCCTTGCCCGGCCTTGGCCGCCCTGGCCAAGATCGCGCCCGACCAAGCGGCGCTGTTGGTCAAGCAGTACATCCTCGACGGGACCGACCCCAATGTCAGCCTGGCCGGCATCACCTCTACGGGCGGCCGGCTCAATCTGTACGGCGCCCTCCAGGAGCTGTTGGCCAACTGTCCGGCCGATACTTCCTGCCTGCCGGCTTTCGGCATACAGGTCCAAACCCCCAATGACACCACGATCGCCCTTTCCTGGTCGGCCCTCGACACGCCCGCCTTTTCGGTGGTGCGCTACCGCGAAGTCGGCGCGGCGGTATGGGATTCGCTGATCGCGACGGGCCTTTCCGCGCAGATCGCCCAACGCACGGCCTGTACCGTGTACGAGTTCCAAATCGGCCTTTGGTGCGATTCAAGCACCTTCTCGGGCTATTCGATCCCCCGCACGGTGCGTACCACGGGCTGCTGCGAGGCGCCCGTGTCCCTGTCCGCCGTCGTGGCCGATTCCGCGAGCGCTTGGCTGTACTGGTCGAACGTGCCGGCAGGGACCGCCTATGTGGTGGAGTACCTCCCGAACGGTGGCGCGTGGACGGCCCTACCCCCGCTGACCGCCGATTCCCTGTTGCTGCAAGGACTTTCTTCGTGCACCGAATACCGGTTCCGCATTTCGAGGGCTTGTGCCGACGGCACGCAGACCCCGCCCACCGGCGAAGAGGTTTTCCGGACCCTCGGCTGCGGCAACTGCGTGGACCTCGCTTATTGTTCGACCGCAGGCGACGATCCCACCTACGAATGGATCGGCAGCACATCGTTCGGCAATTACACCAACGCTTCGGGCAACGACGGCGGTTATGTCCTCTTCACGGCCACGGGCATCGAATGGGCCCGCGGCGCGCAATACCCGTTTTCGTTGTCGCCGCAGTTTTCCGGACAGGCCTACACCGAGGTGTTCCGCATTTGGTTGGATGCCGACCAGAACGGGCAGTTCGACGACCCGGCCGAGCGCCTGTACGAATCCAATCCCACGAACGGCCCGGTCAACGGCAACTTGGCGGTGCCCATCGGGGCTTTGCCCGGGCTCACCCGCCTGCGCGTCACGATGAGTTGGGACAATCCAGCGGCGGCCTGCGGCCCCTACGACTACGGCGAAACGGAAGATTATTGCGTGACGATCCTCGACTCGATGGCCACGGGCCTGTCCGAACCATTGGGCGCCGAGTCGAAACTGGCCGTTTTCCCCAATCCCACGGAGGGCGGGGCCACGCTTTCCCTATGGCTGCGCGACCGGGTCGAAGCCGCTTGGGCGGAGGTTTTCAACGCCCAAGGGCAAAGGGTCCTGTGGCAGCCGTTGGGCGGATTGGCGGCAGGCGGTTCGGTGGTTGCCCTGTCCGGAGTGTCGGCACTTCCGACGGGTATTTATGCGGTGCGCGTGCAGTTGCCGGGTGAATCGCGCACGGTCGCATTTGTCAAGCGGTAGGGCATGCGCCGGTGGATTTGGCCGGTATTTTTCTGAATGGGGACATTTTGCGCGTCCGCTCTTTTTCCATTTTTTTATTGAAAATCAATTTTTTTGTAAAAAAACTGCTCGATCCGAAAATCGGTTGGTGGCCCGATCGTCCGGTGGCAGGACCTGGGAAGATGGATTTTGTCGGCTCTTTTCCGAACCGGGACATTTTGCGCGGCATTTCCCTTTTTTTTCCCATTTTCGTTGAAAATTAACTTTTTTTGAGAAAAAAACTGCCCGCACCAAAACTTGGGTCAAGCCCCGGCGTTGAAGAGGGAATCTTGTTTTTTGCCGAAAAAATCTATGCCGACACTGAAAAAAATCCCCTTGCTGCTCGCGCTCCTTTGGGGGCTGTTCGGTGCCGCACATCTTTCCGCCACGCACATCGTGGGGGGCGAGATCCAATACGAGTGCCTCGGCTTCAACGCGGCCACCCAAGTCGGTACTTACCGCATCATCCTGCATGTGTACCGCGACTGTTTCAACGGGCAGGCGGGTTTCGACAACCAGGCCGCCATCACGATATTTCAAATGGGGCCTTCGGTGAGCGAGTGGGTGACGGTGAACCCTTCCCCGATCGTGACCAACATCCCGCCGCTGACCAACAATCCCTGCCTGATCCCGCCCAACAACATCTGTGTGGAGGAGGGCCTGTACGAGGCCACCGTGAACCTCCCATACAACCCGGCCGGCTACACCATCACCTACCAGCGGTGTTGCCGCAACAACACCATTGACAATGTCATCAACCCCGGCCAATCCGGCTCGACATACAGCATTTTCCTTTCCGGTCAAGCACAACTGACCTGCAACAGCAGTCCCGAATACAGTGCTTTTCCGCCCATCGTGATCTGCAACAACCAGCCCTTGGTGTTCGATCACTCGGCCACCGATGCACAGGGCGACCAACTCGTGTACAGCCTTTGCGCCCCGGAGCTGGGCGCATCGCAGAACAATCCCCAGCCGCAGGTGGCAGATCCTCCGCCCTATACGCCCGTCACATACCTGAATCCGTACAACGCCGGCTATCCTTTGGGCAGCAATCCGCCGCTGAGCATCGATCCCATCACGGGCCTGCTCACCGGTACGCCCACGGTGTTGGGTCAGTTCGTGGTGGGCATCTGCGTGTCGGAGTTCCGCAACGGTGTCCTGCTGAGCGTCACGCGGCGCGATTTCCAGTTCAATGTCACCGGTTGCACCATCGCCGTGGATCCCACGCCCCGACCCGATACCAGTACGACCGTCAATTTGGGTGGCGGCCTGCAGGTCGTGGAAGGGCGTTCTTGTGACAACACGGTCTTTTTCCAATACACCCTGCCCCCCGGCACCAACCCCGCCCTCATCCAAGGGCAGCGCTGGACCTTTTGGAACGCGGCCCTGGGGTTTCAGGTCATCGACACCACGGCCACCATCACCGTGCAGTTTCCCCAGCCCGGGTTGTACAATGCCCGCATCGTGGTCAATCCCGGCATCGAGGGCTGCACCGACTCCACCGATTTCCAAGTGCGCATTTACCCGCCGAGGGTGGCCGATTTTACCTTTGCGATCGACAGTTGCAACGCGCAGGCTCCCTTGGTGATGACCAATACCTCCCAGGCTTTCGGGGCCGGTAATTTCATCGCGCAATACGCGTGGAACTTCGGCCTGGGGCAGGCCGCTTCTGCTTTGGCCAACCCCACTTGGCTGCCCAACAACGCCGGTTCGTACAACATCCGCCTGCGCATCACCGATGCCAACGGCTGCACGGCCGTGCGCGTGGTTCCCACCGACTGGTTTCCCGCCGCCAATGTGCAGTTCGCCGCCAACGATCCCGATGGCTGCGTGGCGCATGCCACCGGTTTTGCCAATACCTCTTTCCCCTACACAGCCGCTTATGTCACCCAATGGGACTTCGGCAACGGGGCCACCTTCACCGGACAAACCCCGGGCACGATCAACTATCCCACGCCCGGACAATACACCGTATCGGCCACCGTCACTTCCCCTTGGGGCTGCGTGAGCGACCTGGTGCGACCGCAGCACATCGTCGTGTACGGGCAGCCCACGGCCGATTTCGACATCGGCTACGACACCTGTGAACTGGGGCCGGTGGCCTTTGCCGACCAATCGCAGCCCTACGCGGGCCAGCCGCTCGACGCTTGGAACTGGTCGTTCGGCGACGGCCTGACGGATACCCTGTCGAGCCCCCTCCATCAATACGATTCCGTGCAGGCGGGCAGCTTTCCGATCCGCTTGGTGGTGACCGACTCGTTCGGGTGCCGCGACACTGCCCAGCGCGTCCTCGACTGGTTTCCGGGCCCCTTGGTGCAGGTGCAGGTGAGCGACCCCAACGGCTGTGTGCCGCACACCGTCGCGTTCGCCAACACATCTTTCCCGATCAACGGATACACGGCCCAGTGGGATTTCGGCGACGGCGGCACCTCCGCTCAGGTATCGCCGACGCACACCTACGGACAAGCGGGCGTCTATCCGGTCCGGCTGGTGATCACCTCGCCCAACGGTGTTTGCGCGGACTCTTTCCAAACTGTTATTTCCGTGTTCGATCCCCCTTCGGCGGCCTTTGAAGTGGCGCTCGACACCTGCGCGATCGCACCGATCGTTTTCTCCGACCAGTCCACCACCAATCCGACCGGCGACGCTTTGGTTTCCTGGTCTTGGCAGTTCGGCGACGGGGCCACCGATCTTTCCCCCAACACGGCCCACCAATACGGCAATTCCGGCTTTTACGACATCGCGTTGGTGGTCACGGACGCGAACGGCTGCACCGACACCGCCGTGGCCACCGTTCCCTATTTCCCCGAGCCCACCCTCGCCGTCAACATTTTGGGCGACAACGGTTGTTTCGGCGACACCGTTTTCTTCGACAACGTGTCGTTCCCCAACACCGGCTATATCACCACCTGGACCTTCGGCGACGGCGGTAGTTCGGGCATCTCTTCGCCCACCCATGTATATGCCGCGCCGGGCACCTACACCGTTGTGTTGGATGTAGCCGCTCCCGTGGGGAATTGCTTTGCGACCTACACGGACACCGTCGTGGTGCACGAAAATCCGTCCGCCGCTTTTGCGTATTTCGTGGACAGTTGCAACCTCGTGCCGGTGGTATTCACCGACCAGTCGGGGCCCAATGCCGCCGGAGATCCCCTGCTTTCGTGGTCATGGGATTTCGACGACGGCACCGACACGACCGTTTTTTCCCCGGCCGTTTTTTCCCATTTGCCCACCAATTCGGGGACTTTCGATGTGCTGCTCACCGTGACTGACGCGAACGGCTGCCGCGACACGGCCGTCAGTCGCGTGGACTGGTATCCAGAGCCCGTGGTGGACGTGGACATTTTGGGGCAGCGGGGCTGCTTGGGACAGACCGTTTTTTTCCAAAACAATTCCTATCCCATCAACGGATATACCACTGCTTGGAACTTGGGCGACGGTACGACCTCGCTAGCCCCCTCGCCGAGCCATGTGTACGCTGCGCCGGGGATTTATTATGTCTCGTTGAGCATCACTTCTCCCAACGGTTTTTGCCAAAAAACATATTCCGACACCGTGGTGGTGAACGGCCTGCCCGATGCCGCCTTCTCGTTCGGTTTCTCACCCTGCGTGCTCGGCCCGGTGCCTTTTTCCGACCTGTCGGTGCCCAACGCGGCACCGATCCCCAACCCCATCGTGACCTGGTACTGGACCTTCGGCGACGGCAACGACACCCTTTTCCAAAGCCCCGTCTATCCGTACCAAAATCCGGGTTCGTACACCGTCGAACTGTTCGTGACCGACGCGGCGGGCTGCCGGGATTCCGTCGAGCAGTCGTTGGATTGGTATCCGGCCACGCCCTTCGCCGTCGTGACCGATGACCCGGAGGGCTGTGTTCCCCACACGGCTTCTTTTTCGTTCGATACCTACGGAGTGGATGTTTCGGCTTACGACAAAGACTGGGTTTTCGGCGACGGCACGACATTCAACGGAGCTGTGCCGCCCCCTCACCTGTACATGGCTCCGGGCACTTATGTGGTCGCGCTCACCCTCACCGCGCCGATCTCGAACTGTACCCAGACCGCCTTGGACACGGTGTATGTGTGGAACCTGCCGGAGCCCGATTTCGCCTATTCTTATGATTCCTGCGCCCTCGGCGGCGTTTCGTTTGCCGACCTGAGCGTCTCCCAAGACGGCACGCCGGTCGGCTGGCAGTGGAACTTTGGCGACGGCGGAGCGGATACCCTCCAAAATCCGGTGCATGCCTACGACACCATCGGCAACTACACCGCTTCGCTCGTCGTGACCGACGACAACGGCTGTGTGGATTCCCTTTCGCTGCCGGTGGCCTACCAGCCGCGTCCGATCTATCCGGTGGTGTTGCGCGACACGCAGGGCTGCACTCCGTTCACCCTGCTTTTCGACGACAACCTCTATCCCTTGGCCGACTACACCACCACCTGGGACTTCGGGGACGGCAGCGGCTCCACGGACGCCACGCCCTTGCCGCACGTCTATGCCGACAGCGGCGCGTACCCCGTGACGCTCGTGGTGGAATCCACGTTGGGCTGCGTGGACACTTTTTCCCAACTGGCCACCGCCCTGCCTTTGCCGGTGGCCGATTTTACCTATTTGCCGGCCAATCCCACCAGTCTTGCGCCCACGGTCACTTTCATCGATCAGTCCACCGACGCTGTGCTGTGGGACTGGGATTTCGGCGCAGGCATCGGTTCGAACCTGCCCGACCCCGTGTATTCCTTCGCCGATACGGGGCTGGTTCCCGTGCAATTGATCGTGACGCACGCCAATGGCTGCACCGACACCACGGAGCGGATTTTGGACATCCAGCCGCGCTACACCTACTTCTTGCCCAATGCCTTCACGCCCAACGGCGACGGCATCAACGACGGCTATCGCGGCGATGGCATCACACAGTATTTGCGCAGTTTCCGTTTCACGATCTGGAATCGCTGGGGCGAGCTCGTCTTCCAGTCCGACGATCCCATGGAGGCCTGGAACGGGCGCAAGCACAACAACGGCGAGCTTTGTCCGGGCGGCGTGTACGTCGTGCTGGTCGAGATCACCGGTCCTCGCGGTGAATACGAGGAGCTGAAAGGGTACGCCACGTTGGTTTACTGACCGGGCAGGGGATTTTTGGGCCGGAGGAGCAGGCTACTGTCGCCGTAGCTCAAAAAGCGGAAACCGTTTTCCAGCGCGTGATCGTACACCCGCCGCCAGTCGTCGCCGATCAGGGCGGCCACGAGCAAGATCAGCGTGCTTTTCGGCTGGTGGAAATTCGTGATCAACCCATCGGCCATGCGAAAGGCATATCCGGGCGCCAGCAGGATCTGCGTATGCCCTTCCAGTGCGTCGAGGCTTTTCGCTTCGAGCGCACCGAGCGTCGCGGCGATGCTTTCGGCAGCGGTGGGCAGCGGGCCGGGCGTTTCGTAGGGCTGCCACTGCGAAACGGACAAGCGGCCGTCGAAAGTTTGGCCGGCCAACAGCGCCGCGCCGTGCCAGTACAGACTTTCCAAGGTGCGCAGACTGGTGGTGCCCACCGCGATCACGGGAGCGCCTTGTTGCAGCGTCGCCTGCAGGGCGAGCAGGGTCTGGCGCGAGACGAAAATGGATTCCGTGTGCATGTCGTGTCCGTCCAGGGTATCGCTTTTCACGGGCTTGAAGGTGCCCGCGCCCACATGCAAGGTCACATAAGAGCGTTGCACGCCCCGCGCGGCAAGGTCGGCGAAGACCCGATCGGTGAAGTGCAGTCCGGCGGTCGGAGCGGCCACCGAGCCTTCGTGGCGGGCATACACCGTTTGGTAGCGCTCGCGGTCGGCCTCAGTGCTCTCGCGGTCGAGGTAGGGCGGCAGCGGGATCACGCCCGCCGAAGCCAGCACTTCCCCAAAAGCACTGTCCGAGGATGACCAATCGAAACGGACGACGAACGAGTCGCCGCGCCTTTCCAACCGCTCGGCCCGCAGCGCTATGGGGCCTTGGGGCGAATCCACGTGCAGTTCCAGCACACCGGACTTCCAGGCGCGGTTGTTGCCCACGAGGCACAGCCATTCCACCTGCCCGCCCCGGTGGGAGAGGTTCAGTTGGTGTTCGCCCGGCAACAGCGGTTCGAGGCAAAAAATTTCGATGGCGCGCCCGCTTTCGGTTCGGAAGCGCAGCCGGGCATGGACGACCCGCGTGTCGTTGAACACGAGATGAGCCCCCGCCGGCAGAAGTGCGCCCAATTGCGCAAATGTGCTTTGGCCGATTTGCCCATCTCGGTAGAGCAGCAGTTTCGAGGAGTCCCGTTCTTCCAAAGGAAAACGGGCGATGCGCTCGTCGGAAAGCGTGTAGTCGAAGTCGTCGATGGACAGTTCGCGGGGCATTTTTTTACCAAAAAAGTGAAATAACAGAGCCGATTTCATCGGATACATGGGCAAAAACCGAAGATGTGCTCCTTTTTTCGGAGGTTTTTCCGATGCCCGCGGGAAATTTGACAACCGTCTAATAACATTAAAATCGCGAAAATGTAATTTTTCCCAAAAAAAATGCCCCGTCCCAATGGGACGAGGCATTTTGTCATTTTATGGTGCCCAGAACAAGATTCGAACTTGCACACCCTTGCGAGCACTACCCCCTCAAAGTAGCGTGTCTACCAATTTCACCATCTGGGCAGGGAAGAAAATGAACGGTCGCAAACGATCGCCCCAGAGGGTTTTCGAAATACTGCGCAAAGGTAAGACGGTTTTCCAGATTTGCAACATCCGCGGCGGGATTTTTGTCTCGGGCGGCTTTTTTTCTGAAAAAAACGGTCGAAAAACCTATCTTTGCCGTTGATCTGGTCCCATAGCTCAACAGGATAGAGCTACAGTTTCCTAAACTGTCGATCTGGGTTCGAGTCCCGGTGGGGCCACTTGCTCCGGGGCTGCCCGCCCAAAGGCCGGCGGCCCCGAAATTTCTTCTCCATGCGCATCGAAACGCTCACTTTGCAAAATTTCCGGAACGTGGAAGATCGGACCTGTCGGTTCGATCCGCGTTTCACGGTTTTGATCGGAAAGAACGGAAGCGGCAAATCCTCTTGGCTATGGGGGCTGCGGGTGGCCTGCGGGGCGTTTTTTCTGGGCGTCAAAGACGTGCAGAAAAGGCATATCAGGCCCACGGAGATCCGCAAGACCAACCGAGTGACATTTTTGACGGACAATTATCCCGTGCTGGTGGAGGCCAAGGGATATTTCCCCGATTCAAATGAGGCGTTCACTTGGCGCAGGCGGCAGCTGGCCGTCCAAGTGGGGACGACCTACAGCGGCCACGATGTGGGGGAAATCCGTGAACTGGGCAAATCTAAATACGAGCAGATGCTGTCGGGCAGCGAACGGCTGAACCTGCCGGTGATCGCGTATTTCGGCACAGCAAGGGTGTTCGGCGCCGCAAGGAACCGACAGGGACGGCGCTTGGGGCGAGAAATTTTCAAGGAGGGATACAAAAATTGGGACGAAATGAAATCGGCGGTTTACGGATACGAAGACTGGCTGGCCGATTACGCTCTTATGCGCGAGCAGGGTCGAGAGCACTCCGGCACGCTCGAGGCATTCATGGAAACCTTGAAGGCCGCCAATCCCCATTTGGAGGACATCCAATTGCACCATGGCCAATTGTGGGCAAAAGCAACCTTCGGCGAACAAAAAACAGATCTTTTGCCCTTGGTCTATCACAGCGATGGTGTGGTGGCTCATACGGAAATGGTGGCCGAGCTGGCTTATCGGTGCATCGTCCTCAACGGCTACCTTGGGGCCCAAGCCGTCCGTGAAACCCACGGCGTGGTGATGATAGATGAACTCGACCTTCATCTGCACCCGGAATGGCAGCGCACCGTGGTCGCCGACCTGAAGCGCGCTTTCCCCAATATACAGTTCGTGGCAACCACTCATTCCCCGTTCATCGTACAGAGCCTGAATACCTCAGAATTGATCAATTTGGATCTCAACGATGCACACGAGGGCCTCGAAAAAGCCCCTTTCCACTACGGTATCGAAGACGTGGCCGAAATCGAGATGGGCGTGGAAGACGTAGCTCGAAGCAAGGCGTTCAAGGCCCGCGTCGAAACGGCCACAAGGTATTTTGAACTGCTCCACACCGGAAAAACGATCGAAAGCACTGACGAAATAGCCGCCTTGCACCAACAGCTCAAGGATTTCGAGGAAAAATTTTCCGATGATCCGGCTTTCGTCGCCCTTTTGCAAGCAGAAAAAAAGGCGTCCAAATTATGAGGCCCGTCCAAAAATGGGCGCCCGGCGAAATGGACGCCCGGACCGGGGAAAAGGTGCTGGCAAATTATCGGCCGCACGGAAAAGCCGCCACGGTGCTGATGAACAACCTGGGCGATTATTGTTCGTATTGCGAGGTGTTTTCATCGGATTTGGAGGTCGAGCATGTGGTGCCCCAAAGCCAAGATCCGAACAGAATGCACGATTGGGACAACTTCCTGCTTTCCTGTGGACGCTGCAACGGCTCGGACAACAAGGGAACCACGCCAGTGGACATCCAAAATGTGTACCTGCCCCACTTGAACAATACGTTCAAAATTTTCAAATACGGCCCCTTTGGCTATGTGGGCATCCATCCAGATCTCTTGGACCATCCGATGGCCAGGGATAGGGCGGAGCGGCTGATGGAGCTGGTGAAACTCGACAAATACCAAGGCAGTCTCCGATATGTCAAGGGCTTTTCCGCCCGCGACAAACGCTGGAAGCACAGAGCGGAAGCATGGACAATGGCGGAGATCAAGCGGCAGAAATTCGAGTCTGGTGAAATCGACGCGACGGCAGTGGCCGAATTTGCCCTTCAAAGGGGTTTCTTTTCCGTTTGGTATACGGTTTTCGAAGACCATCCGGCCGTCAAACACGCTTTGATAAAGGCTTTTAGGGGCACGGCGGAGAACTGTTTCGATTCCAACGTTCGACTCGCGCCCATCGCCCGCAACCCGGCCGCCGCTGATCCCATCTAGCCCTTTTTTTCGAAAAACTTTTCAACCCACCCCCTCTATGAACATCCGATTTTGCGGCGCCGCAAGGGAGGTTACCGGCAGTTGCCACCTGCTCACGCTCGACAGTGGCTACACCATTCTGCTCGATTGCGGCCTGTACCAGGGCGACGGCGATCCGGAAATGGAAAACTTCAACCGGAAATTCCTGTTCGATCCCGCTTCCATCGATTGCCTCGTGCTGTCGCATGCCCACATCGACCATGCCGGGCGCATTCCCAAACTGTACCGCGACGGCTTCCGGGGCGAAATCGTCTGCACCCATGCCACGCGCAGCTTGGCCAACATCATGCTCATGGACAGTGCGCGTATCCAGGAACGCGACAGTTCCTACGGCAAGCGGCACGAGGTCGAAGAGGAGGAACCGCTGTACAGCGTGCTGGACGTGAACGCCGTACTGAAGCACTTCACCGGAGTGGGTTATGGCCGTTGGCACCAATTGGGCCCCGGCGTCCGGGTGTTGTTCACCGACGCGGGGCACATCCTCGGCTCATCCGCAGTGACGCTGGAAATCGAAGAGGGCGATCGCAAAACCCTGTTCGGCTTCACCGGTGATGTGGGCCGGCCCGACCGCCCCATCCTGCGCGACCCGCAGCCCATGCCGGAGGTGGATTACCTGATCTGCGAATCCACTTATGGCGACCGCGACCACGAAAGTGCGCCAGACGAAGAGGCGCATTTCCTGGAGATCATCCGCGAGACCTGCGTGGTACGCCAAGGCCGCTTGCTGATCCCGGCCTTCAGCGTGGGGCGCACCCAGGAACTCGTGTACATGCTCGACAAGCTCGAACGTTCCGGCCACCTGCCGCGCATCCCGGTGTATGTGGACAGCCCGTTGGCCGTCAACGCCACGCAGATCTTCTTGGCGCACACCGAATGCTTCGACCAAGATCTGCTGGACTATATGCTGACCGACCCCAATCCATTTGGATTCAATCAATTGCAGTATCTGCGCTCCACGGAATCTTCCAAGCAGCTCAACGAGACCCGCGAGCCCTGCATCATCATCAGCGCATCGGGCATGGCCAACGCGGGACGCATCCGCCACCACTTGGCCCATTCGTTGGAAAACCCAGACGATGCCGTGCTGCTGGTCGGCTATTGCACGCCCCACACGCCCGGCGGACAGCTCAAGGACGGCGCCCGTAGCCTGCGGCTGTTCGGCCAGAACAAACCGGTCCGGCTGCAGGTATATGAAATGGACTCTTTTTCGGCGCATGCCGACCGCAACGAACTGGTGGCTTTTTTGTCGAACCAGAAGCGGCTGAAAAAAATGTTCCTCGTGCACGGCACTTACGACCGCCAATCGTCGTTTAGAACTTTGTTGCAACAAAACGGGTTCCAAGAAGTCGAGATACCCGCTTTGGGCGATACTTTTGAACTGGCGTGACGGGCTTTCCGGCACCCGCATCCGCGAATTTTCTCCCCCAATCCACTCCGATGGGATTTTCCGTCCGTACCGCTGTTCTGTCTTTGTTGTTGTGCGCGGGCCGTTTGGCCGCGCAGGACATGGCTTTTTCGCAGTTTTACGCGGCCCCGCTGCTGCTCAACCCCGCGATGACGGGCCTTTTCGACGGCAAGTACCGCGTTTCCGCCCTGTACCGCAACCAGTGGAATTCTCCTTTTCGGAGCGAGGCGTTCAAGAGTTTTTCGGCCGGGCTGGATGTTCGGTTCCCCGTGAAGCGGAGGCGGGATTTTTTTGCCGGCGGGCTGGTTTTTTACAGCGACCGGGTGGGCACCGGCCGGTTCAACTCCACGCAGGTTGCGCTTTCGCTGTCGTTCCACAAAGCCTTGGACGGGCGGGGCAAGCATTTTCTGGGGGGCGGTTTCCAAGCGGGCATCCTGCAGCGCAACGTCACCTATGAGGGGCTGACCTTCGACGACCAGTTCAACGGCATAGACGGCTACACCCTCGGCTCCAACGAAACCTTGCCCACCAATTCCTTGGCCCGGGGCGACATGGCGGCGGGGCTGTACTGGCAAGTGGCCTTGGGCAAACAGAACGCTTTTTACATGGGCGCGGCTGTGCACCACCTCAACCGCCCCGATGTGTCGTTCGTGGATACGGAGGGGGCGCCCACCAACCGCCTTTTTCTGAAAACTTCCTTCCAAGTGGGGGCCAGTCTGCCTTTCGGCGAAGGGCGCAACCGGCACTTTTTCCTGCCGCGCCTCGTGGCGCTCTGGCAAGGGCCGCACCTCGCGCTCAACGCCGGCGCCAATGTGCGCCTCGGACTGACCGACCAAGACAATGTGGCCCTGCACCTCGGCGCTTGGGCCCGGCCCGTGCGCGATGTCTCGAACGGTTTCGGCCTCGATGCCGTGGTGCTTTTCGGCGGTTTCGAGTACAAGGGCCTCAACTTCGGTCTTTCCTACGATGCCAACATCGCGGACATCGCGGCGCCGGGTCCCATGCGCAGCGCGTTGGAACTTTCCCTGACTTTCATCGGCAACTACGAGGACGATATGGTGGCCTGCCCCACTTTTTGACCCTTTTTTTCTGAAAAATTTTTTCCCAAAAAAAGAAATATGACCGGCGAGAAATTTTCCCAATACCTGTACACACGGCCCGAAATCGCCGAATACCGTCGCTCGTTCGATGCCCTGCTCGCGGAATTCGAGGAGGCCCCGACCGCGGAGCGCCAAGTCGAATTGTTCGCGGCCATCGACCGCCTGCGCCGTTCGTTCGACACCCAGCGGACCATCTGCCAGATCCGGCACACGGTGAATACCGCCGATGCCTTTTACGAGGCCGAAAACGCTTATTTCGACGAGGTGTCGCCCTCCGCGGAGGAGATGAACAACCGTTTCTATGCCGCCGTGCTGAAGGCCCGCTTCCGTTCGGCGCTCGAGGCCCATGCCGGCCAACAGTTTTTCGTGATCGCCGATCTCGCCCTGCGCACCTTCAAGCCCGAGATCCTCGGGCTGCTGGAAGAGGAAAACAAACTGCGCAGCGAATATGTCAAGTTGCGCGCCCAGGCCAAGTTGGAGTTTCGCGGACAGACATACAACCTTTCGTCCATCCACCCGTTGGAAATCGCGCCCGACCGAGATACCCGCCGGGACGCCTCTGCGGTCAAGTGGAAATTTTTCGAAGAAAACGCCGAAAAGACCGAGGCCATCTACGACCGCTTGGTGAAGGTGCGCCACGAAATGGCACTCGCCCTCGGGTACAAAAACTTCATCGAACTGGGCTACGCGCGGATGCTGCGCTCCGATTACCGCGCCGCGGATGTGGCGGTTTTCCGCCAACAGGTGCTGGAGCATGTCGTGCCGCTGTGCGCCGAACTCAAAGAACGCCAGCGCCAGCGGATCGGGGTGGACAAAATGCTGTTCTACGACGAGGGATTCCAATACCCCGGCGGCAATCCGGCCCCCAAAGGCCCGCCCGAATGGATCGTCGAACAGGCCCAACAGATGTACGGCGAACTGTCGGCGGAGACCGACCGTTTTTTCCGGTACATGCTCGACCACGAACTGATGGATCTGCTGTCGAAGCCCAACAAGGCGCCAGGTGGCTACTGCACTTTTTTGTCCGACACCGGCTCGCCCTTCATCTACTCCAATTTCAACGGCACCAGCGGCGACATCGATGTGCTGACCCACGAGGCCGGGCACGCCTTCCAGACCTTCGAGAGCCGCGACCTGCGCCCCTCGGAATACACCTTCCCCACCTACGAGGCATGTGAGATCCACTCGATGAGCATGGAATTTTTCACCTGGCCTTGGATGGAGCTTTTTTTCAAGGAAGACACCGACAAGTACAAATTTTCGCACCTCAGCGGCGCCCTGCAGTTTTTGCCCTACGGGGTGGCGGTGGACGAGTTCCAGCACGTGGTGTACGAAAACCCGCATTTCACGCCGGCTCAGCGCAACGAGGCTTGGCGGGCGATCGAACAAAAGTACCTGCCCGGCCGCGACTACGCGGGCAACGCCTTCCTCGAGTCGGGCGCGCTGTGGCAAAAGCAAGGACATATCTTCGAGGTGCCCTTTTACTACATCGATTACACGCTGGCACAGATCTGTGCCCTGCAGTTTTGGCTCCGCGCCGCGCAGGACCGTTCCGCGGCCTGGGCCGATTATGTGGCCCTGTGCAAAATGGGCGGCAGCCGTTCGTTCCTGGATCTGGTCCGCGCTTCCAACCTGGAATCGCCCTTCGTGCCGGGCATCGTCGGCAGGGTCTGCCAAGCGGCCAAGCAATGGCTGGACGCCGTGGACGACCGCTCATTTTGAAACTGCCGAGGCGCTATTGCCGCCGGTATTTTTCGGGCACGTCGAACGCCACGCGCTGGGGCACATCTAATTCCAATTCGTTGACCTCTATGTCGAGGGCGAGCGGCTGGCCGTTTCGGCCGGCGACGGTGGCACGGCGGATCTTGGCGAAATCGCGCCCCGCTGCCGGGGCATATCCGTCCAGCGTCAGGTCCAACTTGCCTGAACGAGCTTGGCGGATGTAGCGGCGCAGGAAAAAAGTGCGGTCTTCCAGGTAAAATTGCAGTCCCTCGCCGCCGTCGTTGCTGCTGAGCACGTGCATGCCCTCCGAAATCGAAGACCGGAACCGGCGGCCGGAAAGCCCAGTGGGCTGCCCCACGAGCAGGTCCTGCAGTTCGGCGTAGTCGAGCGGCACCCCGTACCGGTTTTCCAGTTCGGCGAACGATAGCACGGTGTAGGTCCTTTCCTGTCGGTTGAGAATTTCCAGTCCGCCCTGCGGCGTGATGCGCGCGCGCGCGCCCTCGATGCCCATTTTCATGAACTGCAGCCATATCAAACTGTCGCGCCGCACGCGGACGTTGAGCGCGAAGCCCATGGTGGGGCCTCCAGGCAGATCCACCTCGGCGTGCGTTTTGGCACCCAGCCACTCAAAGTCCACGCGGTGCTCGGCGAGGTGCCCGAGCAGTTGTTTGGCGGAAAGTTCTTGGATCCGGCCGCCCACCGTTTCCACGGCGGCACGTCGAGGTTGACAGGCCGCGAACAGCACGGCGAACAGCAGCGGCAAAACTGATTTGTACATATTGAAGGGGGCGTTACCCGAACGGTTTGGTGGCAGGGGGCACAAGACCTCCGGTCGAAGACGGACGGGCCATGAAGATAAAGGCGATTTTGGGCCGATAAGTTTCCTGGGGGGCCGTGATCGGATTTCGGCAGCTCCAAAATCCGTGCCCGGTGGCCTGGGGCGGAGCGGTTCGAGAGCCTGTTGGCGGATTTTTTTTTCGAAAAAAGAAAATGGGGCGCAAATATCGCCGCAATATTCCCTTTGGATCTTTATCTTGCAAAAAAACAACGCAAACACACCGAATGAATTTCGTGATCTTTGATCTGGAAGCCACCTGTTGGGAAGAGGGTGAGCAAGGCCGCACACAGGAAATAATCGAGATCGGCGCAGTGCTGATCGACGAGAACCAGGAACTGATCGACCGTTTCAGCAGCTTCATCCGTCCCACCGTGCACCCGCGCCTATCGGATTTTTGCCGTAAACTGACGAGCATTTCCCAAGTTGATGTCAACCGCGCAGAAACCTTCCCCATCGTGCTGGAAGACTTCCTGCACTGGATCGGTTACCACGACCAAGAGGATTACCTCCTGTGTTCGTGGGGATTTTTCGACCGCAAGGCCTTCGAAAAAGATTGTGCCCTGCACGAACTTTCGGGCGATTGGGCACAAAAGCACATCAGCCTCAAGCACCAATACCAAGCGATCAAACGGATGACCAAGGGGCCCGGGCTGAAATCCACCGTGGAGCGGGAAGGGTTCGAGTTCGAGGGCATCCACCACCGGGCCGATAGCGACGCCGAAAATCTTTCGAAGATTTTTTTGAAGTACTTCGATGTCTGGCAGTATTGAGGCCTGTACCGGCTGCGCGCGTCACATTCCCTCCACCTGGGGCTGGCGGTAGCGGAGCCAATACTTTTGGAGGAACTTCAGTTCGTACGGGAAGCGGAAAAACCCGGAATCGTAGCGCCATTTCGAGAGCGCGCGGATGGTTTTTTTCTGAAAAGAACTGAGCTTGACATCGGAATGGGTCGGGAAGCGTGCGTTGAGAACGGTCTCGAAATCGTGGATCTTGGCAATCATTTCCGGGGTGAGCCACGGCGTGAAGGGGTTGCGGCGTTTGTCGAACTCCAACCATTGCGGATCCAGCCAGTCTTCGAGCTTGTCCGGGAAGCGGAAGCCGGCCGCGGTGATCTGTTTGTACAGGTCGGAGCCCTCCGTGGGCACGGGGCTGTACACATAGATGATGATCTCGGTGTCGGGGTTTATCTCCTTGACGGTCATGATAAAGCGGATATCCTCGTCGATCTGCCGCATCACTTTTTCCGGGGTTTCGGCGGGCATGCCCAGTACGAAGGAGTATTCCGGCACGATGTCGAACTTTTTCATCCGCGCCGCAAAGGCTTTTATCTGTTCGCCCGTTTGCGTGCCGCCCTTGTCCATCTGCTCGAGGATGGCGTCGTTGCCCGTTTCGGCCCCGAAAAAGATCATCCGGCAACCCGCCCGGCGCATCAGTTCCAGCGATTCGTCGCTGTACTTGTCGATTGTGTCGATACGTCCCTCGCCCCACCATTCCATCCCCTCGTGGAGCATCAGGCGCGAAAACTCGACGGTCCTTTTTTCGGACACGAAGAAATTGTTGTCGTGGAATTCGATGGAATCGGCTCCCCACGTTTCTTTGATATGCTTGACGTCCCGGTAAACGCCCTCGGCGGATTTTCCTCGCCAGCGGGCCTCGAAAATGGGCACCACGGCGCAGAACGAGCACTTGAACGGGCAGCCCATACTGGAGTGGTAGGCGAGGGTGCGCTTGCCCAGAAAAGTGGGATTGAGGTAGCGTTCGATCGGGTAAAAACGGTCGAGGTGCTCGTACGGCAGCGCCGGCAACACATCGGGATCGAGCAGGGATTCCTTGGTCGTTTTGACCGGCTTCCCGTCCGGGCCGCGGTAGATCAGGTTCTGGATGAACTCATAGGGCTTGCCGTGCTCGAGCGCGTCGAGCAGGGCGGGAAAGGCGCGGTCACCGGGGCCGTTCACCACGAAATCCACGAAGCCGGATTCCAGCACGGCCTTGTACTGGTTGGACGCAAAATAGCCGCCCCAGACATTGACCACCTCGGGATAGCGCTCACGGACACGCTTGGCGAAAGGGATCGCTTCCTTGAGCTGGGGGCCGGGCATCACCGTGGTGCCGAAATACCCGAACTCACCCGTCCGCAGATACCCCTCGATCGTGGACCAAGGATCCCGCTCCAAGTTGCCGTCCACGAACACGTAGTCGAAGATCCCGTGGATGGAGGCGCCCACCTGCAAAATGGAATTGGGCACCCGATATTTCGAATGGGCGCTGCGGGGATTGAACAGGAGTACTTTTCGCATGGACAAGTCGGGCTGATAGAGCGGGCAAGAGCGGTGTAATCGTTACAAAAGTAGTCAAGTCGCCCGTTTGCGCAATCTTTTGGATATTTGTCTGCGCAAAAACAGCGGTTTAGGACGGATGGGCGCCCGCTTTTTATCGGCGCCACTTGCAAGACGTTTTTTTCTGAAAAAAGAAAAACCCCTGGAATCGAAGCGCCGTCCAAATGGAACGCCACGGCGCGGGGCTATCCCGCCTCACCCGAAGTGGGCCGCGAGGTGCGCCAAAGCCGATCGCAGGCGCGCTTCTCCCGTGCCGTCCACCGTTCGAAAGAGCCTCGCGTCTGTCTCGAGGGCCGCCCGATAGGCCGCGAACAACTCCTCGCGCACCGCCAGCTCGGGCGCTTCCCGCAGCGGATCGGGCGTCCACGGCAGGTCGGGGCTGCACAACAGGTGGAGATCGTAGGATTGTTGTCGGTACAATTCTTCCAGTTCGGGCGGACAAACGCCGAAACGCTTTTCCACCCAGATCTTGCACACCAGCATGTCCGTGTCGCAGAAAATCCACTCGGCGCCTTGTGCCACGGCCTCGTGCTCTGCCTGCGCCTGTCCGTGCGCGATACACAGCACATCGTCCAGATCGTAGGCCCGCCGGAGGTCCGCCAAGTACGCCCGGGCGTATTCCGGCACCCGGATACCGCCGAGGCGCTCGGCCAGACAGTCCGCCAACCAAGTTTTTCCGGTGGATTCGGGGCCCGTGAGGGCGATTTTCCGGGGAAGCGGCATAGGGATCGAACGGTCTTGGACAAGAAGGGCGTCGCCCGGAACGGGCAGATTTTGCCGTCAAAAAAACGTACATTTGCACAACTTTGCCTCAAACGACCGTTTTTTTGCTTGATCGGGTCATCTTTTCGAGAGTCCCGCGACAAAGTGGCGCGAGATCCGTTTGGCGACAAATTCTTTTTCCGATTATTTAACCACCACTTTTCCCCATTTATGAAATCCAAACTTCTGTTGCTCGGCCTCGTCCTCGCGGGCGGCCTGAGGGCGCAAGACAAAGCCCCCGACAACTGGTTCAACCTCGAACCTTCCAAAACGCTCCCCGGCGTGGGCACTGAAAAGGCCTACCAAGAACTGCTCAAGGGCAAAAAATCCACCAAGATCATCGTGGCCGTGCTGGATTCCGGCATCGACATCTTCCACGAAGACCTCAAGGACAAGATCTGGACCAACGCCAAGGAAATTGCCGGCAACGGCAAGGACGACGACGGCAACGGCTATGTGGACGATGTGCACGGCTGGAACTTCATCGGCGGCAAGGGCGGCAAAAACATCGACCAAGACAACCTCGAGGTCACCCGCCTTTACCGCGAATTGAAAGGCAAGTACGGCAAGTACGACGGCAAGAAAAAGATCCCCAAGAAAAAACAGGCCGGGTACGAACAATACCAAAAGGTCAAGGAAAATTACGAGACCCGCAAGGCCGAAGCCGACGGCCAACTGGTCGGCGTGATGGGCTTCATCGACGCGTTCAACAAATCCCTGGCCCTGTTCAAGGAGAAAACCGGCGTTTCCAACGTGACCGCCGCCGACTTGGCCAAGGCGAAGGACGACGCAAACGCTTCCGCCGAGGTCAAGCGCGCCGCCGGCGTGTTGGGCCGCCTGATCAACGGCGATTCCGACGAGGCCGCCGCCCTGAAACTCCTCGGCAAATACAAAGACCAAGTGGAAGGCTCCGCCAAATACCACCTGAACCTCGATTTCGATCCCCGCAAGGAAATCGTGGGCGACAACTACGCCGACGCCACTGAACGTTCCTACGGCAACAACGACGTGAAAGCCGTCGGCGCCGACCACGGAACCCACGTCGCCGGTATCATCGCCGCCAACCGCAACAACAACCTCGGCATCCTCGGCGTGTGCGACAACTGCGAGATCATGCCCGTGCGCTGCGTGCCCGACGGCGACGAGCGCGACAAAGACGTGGCCAACGCCATCCGCTACGCGGTGGACAACGGCGCCAAGGTGATCAACATGAGCTTCGGCAAAAACTTCGGCACCAACAAGGCCGCCGTGGACGAAGCCGTCAAGTACGCTGAGGCCAAAGGCGTCCTGCTGGTGCACGCCGCCGGCAACGATGCCTACGACGCCGACGAAGTCGATGTGTACCCCAACCCCAAATTGGGCGACGACAAGAGCAAGAAGTTCACCAATTGGGTGAATGTGGGCGCCTGCTCTTGGATGGGCGGCGAAAACCTCCCCGCCGACTTCTCCAACTACGGCCAAACCGCCGTGGACATCTTCGCTCCCGGCGTGGACGTGTATTCCACCACCCCCGAAAACCACTACGAATCGTTCGACGGCACCTCTATGGCCTCGCCCGTATTCGCTGGCTGCGCCGCCCTCCTCTGGTCGTACTACCCCAACCTGACCGTGCAACAGGTGCGCGAAATCCTCCTCACCACCGGCACCACCTACGACATCGATGTGGTGAAGCCCGGCACCGAGGACGAAAAAGTCCGCTTCCGCTCCCTCTGCGTCACCGGCAAGGTGGTCAACGTGTACGAAGCCCTCAAAAAGGCCGCCACGATGAAGTGATCCAACGTTTCGGGACAAACCCGATCGAAAAAGCCGCTCCGAATGCTCGGGGCGGCTTTTTTTGTGGAGTTGAAAAGCCGACCGGCGCAACTCCTTAGGGAGCAAAACAGCAAACAAATGTTTGCGTCTCAAAGGGCTGACATGCAATTTGAGCGATCCGTTTCTTATTTTTGTTTTTAAAACATCTTTTTAAAAGGAACACTCACTCGTTTTCATGTCTTTTTTAAAAAAAATATTTCCTTTTCTCGTTCCCCAAAAAAAGTCGGAAGCCTTGTATCACGGGGGGCTGACGGAGGGCACGCTGCGGGAATACAACCGCGCCAGACCGCTGGGCCCGCAAGAAAAGATCTGCTATGCTCCCTTCAAAAACCTGTACTTCGGCTGGGGCGGTCAAGCCGTGGCCTGCTGCTACAACCGGCAGCATGTCCTCGGCGTTTATCCTCAGCAGAGTATCCACGACATTTGGTTCGGAGAAAAAGCCGATGAACTGCGCCGACGCTTGGAAAACAACGACCTTTCACAAGGCTGTGAAGGATGTCTGCAAATGCTTCTTGCGGGCAATTTTGATGCCGCCAAGTCCAAGCAATACGATGAGATCCCGCTCAACGCCAACCGCTACCCCAGCGCCATGGAATTCGAGCTCAGCAACGTATGCAACTTGGAATGCACGATGTGCAGCGGCGACCACTCGTCTCTCATCCGCGAAAACCGGGAAAAGCGCGCGCCCTTGCCCGTCGTCTATGACCAAGCCTTTGTGGAACAACTGGAGGAGTTTATCCCGCACCTCAGCGAAGTGAAATTTTATGGCGGAGAGCCTTTCTTGATCGATATATACTATCAGATTTGGGAACGAATAATGGCCATAAAGCCTGACATCCGCATTACGGTGCAGACCAACGGAACTATTCTCAACAATCGGGTGAAAAATATTCTCGCCAAAACCAATTTTCATATCGGCATTTCCTTGGATTCTCTCCAAAAAGATACCTATGAGAATATCCGTGTCAACGCCAAGTTCGATCGGGTGATGGAAAATCTCCGCTGGTTTCGGGAATATGCCCGGGAAAAGGGGACTTTTTTCGGCATTTCGGTCTGCATGATGCGCCAAAACTGGCAAGAGGCCCCCGATTTCATACGGTTTTGCAACGAATTGGAGTGCCAGGTGTATTTCCATACCGTTTTTTATCCGCTTTCCTCCTCTATTCACGCAATGCCGCAAAACGAACTGTTAGATATCGTAACATATCTGCAAGGTTTTACTTTTCCGAAGGAAACCCCCGTGCAACAAAAAAACAGCCTCCACTACCGCAACTTCGTCCAACATGTAGTATTTTGGGCTGCATCGGCCCAAGAAATTGTGCAGCCGCGCCGCGTCAGATCAGCGGACCAGTTGTATGAATTGTTGGCCGAACACCTGCAAAACGCCGAGCCGAACGGCCGACCGGTCGTGGAACGGCTCGCGCACATCCGCCGGAAATTGGACGAATTGAAAGCCTTGCTGGCCGATCGCCCCGAATGGTCGGAGCGGTTCGCCTCGATGCCCTTGGGGGAAAAGTCCGCGATGGACCGGGCGCTTTCGGCCGTGGAGCAACTGTCGGCGGCGGAGCTGCTGGACTTGCTGGCCGATGTGCCCCTCTCCGATAAGAAATGAACCCACAAACGGTTCAACGCAATATCAAGGGTAAAAAACGCCGCCCTCCGGCCGTTCGACAGGCCACATAATACAATCCGCGGGGCAGTTCGCTGCCGAGCTCCCAGTCCCATTGGCGCGCGCCGCCGGCCACCGGCCCTTCGAACAGCGACCGGATTTCTTTTCCGGAGCGGTCGCAGAGCGTCACGGAGAGGTTTTCTGGCTGCTCAAACTGCGCTTCCAAGCGGAAGCGTCCGTCCGTGGGGTTCGGGTACAGGCGAAAGGTCGCCGTCGGTAGTCCTGTCGGTGCAGTGCCATTGGCCGCCTGCTTCACCAACCGGTACCGGTCGAGCACCTGCCCGTATTGGGTGAGGTAACTGCCCTTCAGCGTGTCGCCGTGCACTTCGAGGATCGTACTGCCCGCGCAAGAGTCGCAGCCGTGCGAAAAAAACATGGCCGGATGGTCCAATTCGGGCGCCGTTTGGCTGCTGCCGGAATTGCCCTGCACCACATAAACGGTCCCCGGTCCGGAAGGCCCCTTCACGTAACTCTCGCCGAGATCGGGATTGCCCGAGGAGCCGTCCACCAGCATCGTCTGGGGATCCCAGGAGCCGGAATCGTCGTAGTGGCCGCGGATCAAAAAAGACCGTTCGTACACATGGCTGTGCCCGCTGAGCACCAGGTCAACGCCCGCCTGTTCGAGCACGGGGAGCCAGTTTTCGCGCATCGCCTGCATGTACAGTTCCCAAAAGTTGTCGGAATCGTGCGAGCCTTTAGAATAGGGCGGTTGGTGAAAAAGCACCACGGTCCACGGAAGCGCGTTCTGCGAAAGGTCCGCCACCAACCAGTCCATCATCGGCGAACCGTTGAAGGGAAAAATCGGGTTGGCCCCCGTCCAATCGTGCGCGGGATTGATCGCGCTGCCCAGTTCGGAATTCAGGCACACGAAATGCACATTGCCGTAATCGAACGAGTAGTACAGCTCCGTTTGCGAGGGAACGCCTCCCGCTTCGCCGCGCGTGTAGGCGTCGATGATGTCGAAATACACGCCGGTATGTGCGGGCGGAGAAACCGTGGCCTGTGCCGGTGAGATCAGATTGTAGTCGTGGTTGCCCGGAATGGCGTGGAAGGGCAGGTGTTGCATCAGGTTTTGGTAGCCCCAAGGGCCGGAAAACACCTTGTCCTGATACTCTTGGTCGGTCCCGTCGCTGTACGCATTGTCGCCCAGCCACAGCCAAACATCTGTTTCCTGTGCGGCATCGTACTGTTCGAAAGCCGTTCTGACACCGGTCTGCAGGCTGTTGCCCTTCCCGAAGTCGCCGATGGCCCACACCCGGATCGGGCGCACCGTGCCCGCCGGCGGAAAAGTGCGGAAAAAATGGTTGCTGTCGGGCCCGCTCAAGCGCACCGTGTCGTGCCCCACGGCGTAAAAATACCGCGTATCGGCCGTCAGGCCGCGCACTGTCACGCGGTGGTCGGTGGCCGGCGCGGATTCGTCTGCCACCTGCCACAAGCTGTCGGGGGCCGTTCCGTACCGGACGCGCCCGATCGTGGGCAGGTCGGTCCGCCAGCGCAGGACCACCGAATCGGTCGTGGGCGCCTGCAAGTAAGGCCCGCGCAGCAGCACCGCTTGGCCGCTCAGGTCGGCAAGCAGCAGGAGAGACAGAAGGAGAAAAAGCAAAAACCGCATGGCAAAGGGAATTTTTCCTCAAATTTCTTGGAAAAAAAACTGCTTTTCAAGTACAAAGACGACGAAGGAAATTTTTTTACCGAAAAAAAATACGCCGAAAATACTGTCCGGTCGGAAAAAACAAGGAAACAGGCGGCGGAGAAGGCTCTTGCGGTGCCTCGTTTCGAGGGTCTTGGGAATAGTGCGCCGAGGGGAGAGGCCGTTTTCGGGCGATTTTTTTTGGGCATTTTTTATAAAAATTTTAATATCAGTTTTTTATATAAAAAAATATCCCTTCGGGCGAATTTTTTTCTGAAAAAAAAGACCGTGGGCGGTAACAGTCGGCCTTTTTCCGGCATCAAGTGTCGGGGCCAAAAACATGTCCGACCGAAGGAGGGACGGCGCATCCGAAAACAGAGAACGGGAAAATCCCCCGCATACCCTTATTTTGTCGCGTTTCTGCGCGATTCGCAGGCCGTGTATTTTCCCCCAAAAAGAAATCCGCAACCTTTTTTCCAAAAAACCATCGAAATGACCCCACAGGAAGCCCTTTTGCGGTACTTCGGCTACAAGCAGTTCCGCCCTTTGCAGGAAGAGATCATCGGGTCGGTGCTGGAAGGCCGCGACACGCTGGCCCTGATGCCCACGGGCGGCGGCAAATCCCTTTGCTACCAGATCCCGGCGCTGGTGAAGCCCGGGGTGGGGCTGGTCGTTTCGCCGCTGATCGCCCTGATGAAAGACCAAGTCGAGGGGCTGCGCCAGAACGAGATCGCCGCCGCGTTCATCAACAGCGCCCAGAGCCATTCCGAACAGGATGCGGTGATGGAAGCGGCGCTACGCGGAGAAATCAAACTGCTCTATGTATCGCCGGAAAAAATGCAGTCCGAGCGTTTTCGAATGTTCATCGAACGCCTCGACATCAATCTGCTGGCCGTGGACGAGGCCCACTGCGTCTCGTTTTGGGGGCACGACTTCCGCCCCGAATACACGCAACTGCACTGGCTGAAAGAGCGTTTCCCGGCCGTGCCGGTCATCGCGCTGACGGCCACCGCCGACCGCTTGACCCGGCAGGACATCGCGGCCCAGCTGCGGTTGAGGGACCCCAACATCTTCCTGCGCTCCTTCGATCGGCCCAACCTTCGGCTGGAGGTGCGTCCCGGCGTGGACCGCGTCAACGAGATCCTCCGTTTTTTGCAGAACCGCTCCAAAGATGCGGGCATCGTGTACTGCCTGAGCCGCAAAAGCGTGGAAAGCCTGGCCGACAAACTCTGCGCGAAAGGCATCCGGGCGGCGGCCTACCACGCCGGGCTGGACCCCAAGCTGCGCGCCCGCGTCCAAGAGGATTTCCTGCGCGACAACCTGCAGGTGATCTGCGCCACCATCGCTTTCGGGATGGGCATCGACAAGCCCAACGTGCGTTTCGTGATCCACTACAACCTGCCCAAAAACATCGAAAGTTACTACCAGGAAATCGGCAGGGCGGGCCGCGACGGACTGCCCGCCGACACCGTCCTGTTTTACGCCTTCAACGACCTGATGCTCCAGCGCGAGATGATCCAAGAGGAGGATTCTTCGCAGCGGGAGATCAA
>JBEIJQ010000018.1:0-28863 GCA_040380145.1 Lewinellaceae bacterium
CGGTTGAAGGAGGTACCTATACTGGTCCAAAGGTCGTCGCAGATACGGGCGGTGTCGGCGAAATCGTTTCCGGAAGATATGTTGCCCATGCCGTTGAAGGAAACGGTGTGGCCGCCCACGGCCGGACAGAGCACCTGGTGCAGGGTCAAGGGGATGTGCTCCACCACAAAGGTGCCCGAGTCAACGGCCAGCGTGTAGTTGCCGAGCTGGTCGGTGTAGGTGAACAAGCCGCCGGCGTTCGCCACCACCAACTGGCCTCCAAGGCCCATTTCGATGCTGTCTTGCGCGCAATCCGCGTCCATATCAAAGAAAACGCGTCCTTGGATGAGGTTGGCCGTTGCGTTGCCGCAGGGGCCGTATGGCAGGAAGCGGAACCCTTTGTTGGATTCGGCCCATCCGCCCCAGTAGTCGTTCAAAGTGATGCCCGACAGGTTGGCGGTGTCGTGCGGAGGCAACAGGGCCATCAGGCCGTTGGTGTAGGAACCGGGGCCGCGCATCGGACGGTCGATCAAATGGATCTCGATGTTGTTGGTGGTCTCGAAGAGCATCACCACCGCGCTGTAAAGGGAGTCAACATTGGGCCCGCCGAAGTAGGGGATCGAGTCGAATTCCACCACGAAACGCCGGTTGGGCGCGGCACCGTCGGTGAAATAGCGGATCTGGCCGCCCATGCCCGGGTGGATATCCTGCCACGGAGCCATGATGCTGTTCCACATGTTGGCCGGGATGGCTTGGTAATTGCCCGGAGCAGGGATGCCG
Organism: Lewinellaceae bacterium; assembly: GCA_040380145.1. Lineage (GTDB taxonomy): Bacteria > Bacteroidota > Bacteroidia > Chitinophagales > Saprospiraceae > JBEIJQ01. The sequence continues at coordinate 760 of JBEIJQ010000018.1, forward strand.
AACGGCTTGTACATGTTGGCCGCGAGACCGGGATCGAAACTGATGCAGGAGTTGGAGCCGATCCGGAGCGTGTCGTAGGTGGCCCCCCAGTAGCAGAAGGGGAAGCCGATGGCAAGGCGCTGCGACCAAGCGTCGTCCGGAAGGTTCAGGGCGGTGCCGTTGCCCGAAATCGAGCCGCAGGGGATGTCCTGGATGGTGAAGGTCGTCGGCGCTTGGGCCGTCAAGGCCGTCTGGAGGCCGAGGAGAGCGACGAACAGAGATAAAAATCTACTCATGGAGGGATTGTTTATGGGTGCAAAAAGTTGGTTTTCGCACAAATATAATCGCACATCTCCTTCCTGGACCGTCGAAAACTGTTTTTTAACAAAAAAAAGCAAGGGGAAAGACAAAAAACTACCCGAGCAAAATCAGGTATTGTTTTTTCTTGCCGTACTCCACCAAGAGATATTTTCCGTGCACGAAATCGCCCGCGGAAACGACCGTTTCCTCGTCGGTCACCTTTTGGCGGTTGACCGACAGGGCGTTTTCCTTGATTGCCTGGCGGTATTCCCGTTTGGAGGCGAACACGGCGGCCCGTTCCGTCAACAGCGCGCCCAAAGGCATTCCTTCGGCCAAATCGGCGGCCGATACGACAAAATCGTCAATGCCTTTGGCGGCCGTTTCGAAAATAGGCAGGGGAGTGGAAAAGAGCGTCTCGCGCCCCATTTGGCGGTTGAACAGAAAGGCCGTCACATCGTGGGCCAGTTGCAGTCCCTCGGGACCGTGCAGCCGGAGCGTGAGTTCTTCAGCCAACGCCTTTTGGAGGACGCGGGCACCTGGGTTGGACCGGTGCTCGGCCTCCATGGCTTCCACTTCGGCCACCGTCCGCAGGGTGAAGATGCGGTTGAACCGCACCACATCGTCGTCGGCGGCGTTGAGCCAAAATTGGTAAAATTCGTACGGGCTCGTCATGGATCCATCCAGCCAAATGTTGCCCTTTTCGGACTTGCCGAACTTGCTGCCGTCGGCCTTGGTCAGCAACGGACAGGTCAGCCCGTGCCCTTGACCGTCGGTCATGCGGCCTATCAACTCCTTGCCCGTTAGGATGTTGCCCCACTGGTCGGAGCCGCCCATCTGCACGCGCACATTTTTGTGCCGGTACAGCCATGCGAAGTCGTAGCCCTGCAAAAGTTGGTAGCTGAACTCGGTGAAGGAAATCCCCGTTTCCATGCGGGTCTTCACGGACTCCTTGGCCGACATGTAGTTGACCGTGATGTGCTTGCCCACATCCCGAAGGAAGGCCAGCACGTTCATGTCGCGGTATATCTCGTAGTTGTCGAAGATCTCCGCGGCGTTGGGCCGCGAAGGATCGAAGTCCAACAACTTGAGGAAGGTGCTTTTCTGCGCTTCGAGGTTGTTGCCCAGGGTTTCCAGGTCCAACAGTTTGCGCTCCTCGCTTTTGCCCGAAGGGTCGCCGATGCGGCCGGTGGCGCCGCCCATCAGGACGATCGGTTTGTGGCCGTGGTCTTGGAACACGCGCAACAGCATCACCGTCACCAAGTTGCCGATGGTCAACGAAGGGGCCGTCGGGTCATAGCCCACGTAGCCGGTCAGTTTTTCGCCCGTTTCGAGCAGCTCCTCCAGTCCGGGAGAGATTTCCTGCACCAGCCCGCGCCATTTGAGTTCTTCCAAAAGGGTCATAACCATCCAGAATGTATTTTTTGGGGAAAAAACTGCTCGATTCGATCGATCGAATAATGGCTTGCTCAGCGCTGTTCGGCCGACAAGAAAAAATTGATGGCCAGTTCGTAGCCCGACATCCCCAGCCCGGAAATCGAGCCCAGCGCTTTGGGGGCGATGTACGACGTGTGCCGGAACGGCTCGCGGGCGAACACATTGGAGATGTGCACTTCCAGTACCGGCGTGTTGATGGCCGCCACGGCATCGCCCAGGGCCACCGAGGTGTGGGCCAGCCCGCCCGCGTTCAGGATGATCCCGTCCGCCGAAAAGCCCACCTCGTGCAACTTGTCTATGAGCACGCCCTCGTGGTTGGATTGGAAACAGGTCAGGTGCGCCTGCGGGTACTTGCGCTTCAAAGACGCGAAAATAGCCTCGAAAGGTACCCGGCCGTATATCTCGGGCTCCCGTACGCCGAGCAGGTTGAGGTTGGGGCCGTTGACAATGACCAAGTTCATGAGGGAAAAAGGAAAAAGATGAGGCAAAAAAAACGCCGCTCCCAAAAGAGCGGCGTTTGTTTCAAGTTGGCCGACTAGGATTCGAACCTAGAAAGACAGAACCAAAATCTGTAGTGTTACCGTTACACCATCGGCCAAGGTCGCAGTCGCTTTTCGCAAAAGCAGGGCAAAGGTAAGCCCTTTTTCCTTTTTGTCAAGAATTTTTTCTAAAAAAACAAAAAAAATCCGGCGAACGGGAATCGCCCGCCGCGGCATCAGAACGGATAGCCCACGGCGAGGTTGAAGGAAATGTCGCGGCGGTCGAAACGGTTGACCCATCTTCCCCCGTTCCAGTCGGGGTTGTCGTACGGCGAACGGATGCGCTGGGCCACGTCGAAACGCAGGACGAAGTAACTGAAGTTGAGCCGCAGACCCGCGCCGCCGCCCACGGCCAGTTCGCCCAAGAAGCGGTCCACCGCAAAAGACGCGCCCGGACGGTCGGGGTCCAAACGGATGTTCCACACGTTGCCTGCGTCCATGAAAACGGCCCCTTCGATCAGCCAAAACAATGGGAACCGCAGCTCGGCATTGGCCTCGAAGCGGATGTCGCCCGATACATCGAGGTTGGCCGACGAGGCGCCCACAGGGCGGTAAGAGCCTGGCCCCAGCTGGCGCACGGGCCAGGCGCGGATGCTGTTGGCTCCCCCGACATTGTACTGCCGCACATAAGGGACGGCGATGGAGTTGCCGTAGGGGACGGCCACCCCGCCGAACACGCGGCAGACGAAGGAGGCCCGGTGCGCAACGGGAAGGGTCTGGCGCCATTCCGCGTCGCCGCGCACAAACTGGGAGTAGTCGGTGTTGTTGTTGAAAAAACGCATCCGCCCGGATACGAACAGCGCATCCACGCCGCTGAGCAGCAGTCCCGAACCGTCCAAGCGCACGCGCAGCGTCTGCCCGCGACGGCGGGCCGGGTCGAAGCCGTTGTAGGTCCAAGAAAAACCGCTCATCAGCCCCATGATCACGTACGGTTTGAAGGTGTTGCGCAGAAACTGGCTGTTGGCCACCACGTTCGCCTCGAAATTCGGGTCCAAGGTGGGCAGCAACAAACTGGCGTTGAAGATACTCCACGAAAACTGGTGCTTTTTGTTGGCCCGCTGCCAGAAATAGCTGTAGTCGGTGTTGAAAGAGTTGTACTTGAAAAAGTTGGTCCTGGTCAGGCGGTTGTACTGCAAACGGATCCGGCTCCGGCCGCTCTGGATCTTGAAGGCTTTGGGTAGGAAACCGGCATTGGGGATCAGTAGGTTGAAGGTCAGATTGAGGTCGCCGGTGTTGATCAAGGCGGGCACCCTGCCCTGGTCGTCGGCGGCGCGGTTGAGGTTCAGCTCGACGCCGCCCTCCACGGTGAGGGTGAACACTTCGCCGCCGCGCAGCAGGTTGTTGTGCCGAACAAATGAACTGATGGACATTCCGAGCAGGTTGGAAGCCGTGCTCATTTCGGTGTCGATGCCGACGGACATCCTTTTGGCGGGGGTCAGTCCCACACGGCAGTTGAGCCGGTTGTAGGCCGTCCGCTGGTATTCCAGCGACACGTTGCGATAGGCGCTCAGGTCGCGCAGGGCGAGGTTGGTCTTCAGGGCCTGCCCGAAATGGTACAGGCTGTCGGTGCTGAAAAACAGGAATCGGTCCAAGGCCCGCCGCCGCACAAATGGTTTTTCCCCGCGGGGAGTGAGAAAAATGCGGCCGTTGTACTCGGTGGTGTCCATCGCGGGCATTCGGCCGCCCCGCAACTGCGTGAACACGAAAACGGTGTCGAGGTAAAATACTCGGTGCCGGAGCGAATCGCCGGGCGGCGAAATATTGAGGTACACGTTGGCCCCGATGTCGGAATTGGCGGAGTCCAGTTCGTACTGCACATAGTTCGGCACGAAGTAAAAATAGCCCTCTTCCCGCAGGGCAGCCGCTATTTTGCCCCGCTCGGCCCCGAGCAGATCGGTGTCGAGCGGCCGCCCCCGACGGATGCGCTCCTCCGGCCGAAGGTCGCGCACCACGTGGTTCATCAGCGCAGTGTCGGGACTGTAAACCGTCAAGGTGTCGATCAGCAGACGGCGATTGGGCCGCACCAGGTAATCCACCCGCGCATATTGCCCGGTGAAGTTGACCGCCGGCTCTACCTGCGCGTCGAAATATCCCCGCGCGTGCAGGAAGTTGCGCATGGACTCCACAGTCTTTTTGGTCTTCAGGGAATCGTACAGCACGGGCGGTTGACCGATCTTGTCGCGCAGCCAATACTTGAAGCGGCACTGCTTCTTGGGATTGCGCTCCTGCTTGCGGCAGGGGGTGTTGTGCCGGTTGTAAAACCACAGACGGGTGCGGAACAGCCGGAACAGCTTTTCGTTGGGTTTCTGCTGCACCAGGTTGGAAAGGTCGTACCTTAGCGCTTTCGCTTCCTTGGTGGCGCTGGAGTCGAGCGAGACGGAATTGCCCACCACCAGATATTCCTCTTCTTGCAGGTACTTCAGGTTGTTGCAGCCCGTGGATGCCAGTGCCAGGAGCAACGCCGCGGCCAACGGCCGGAGTTTTCCGGCATGTAGGAGGAAAAAATTTTTTTCTGTTATGGAAAAAAAACGGAGCAATTAAAAGAAGTGGTTTCTCGGTGCGAACCGATTTGATCAAAAAATACCGTCCAAAAAATGAGCGCGGAAAAACTGTCCAAAGCGCGTACGGCCTACCTGGTGTCCCTTCATCAAAAAAAATTCCGGCAAAAATACCGGAATTTCCTTGCCGAGGGCGGCAAAATCGTCGCGGAAATTTTGTCGCAGGACAAATTTCGGGCCGAAGGACTATACGCGCTGCCCGAATGGCTGGAAAAAAACTCGGCCCTCCTGCACCGATGGCCCGATCTGGCCCCGGTGGCGGTGAGCGAGACCGAAATGTCCAAGATCTCGGCGCTCAGCACGCCCTCCGAAGCATTGGCGGTGCTGCACGACCCCGGCCTGGAAATGCCCGACCTATTGCCCGCCGACCGTTTTTGCCTCGTACTGGACGGCATCCGCGATCCCGGTAACCTCGGCACTTTGTTGCGCATCGCCGACTGGTTCGGCTTGGAATGGGTCTTTTGTTCGCCCGATTGCGCCGACGTCCGCAACCCCAAAACGGTGCAGGCCAGCATGGGCAGTTTTCTGCGGGTCGGCACGGCGGAAACGGACCTGTCCGATCTGTTCGCCCGCCATCCTGCGATGCCCGTGTACGGCGCTCTGCTCGAAGGCACTCCGCTGCCGGAATGTCGTTTCGAACAGGGCGGTTTCCTTTTGATCGGCAGCGAAAGCCACGGCATTCGTCCCGAACTGCTGCCGGCGGTGACGCACCGGGTGACCATCCCGCGCTACGGCGGTGCGGAATCCCTCAACGCGGCCGTGGCCGCCGGGATCCTGCTGATGGGGATCAAAGCGGGTACTTAGCGGGATTGGCCTCGTGCATCAGGGCGTAGATCCGCTCGAAAACGTCCTCGGCGCCGGGTTTGGTGAAGTAGTCGCCCTCCGAACCGAAGGGCACCCGGTTTTCGGCCGCCGCGATGGTGACGGGCGCAGAGTCCAAAAAGCGGTAGCCGCCCTGCCCTTCGAGGATCTGTTGCAGGATGTAGGCCGAGGCGCCGCCCGGAACATCCTCGTCCAACACCACGAGACGGTTGGTCTTGCGCAGCGAACCGGCGATGACATGCCCGCGGTCGAAGGGCAACAAGGTCTGCGCGTCTATCAGTTCCACGGAAATACCTTCCGCCGCCAGTGCCTCCATGGCCTCTTGGGCGATGCGCACACAGGAGCCGTAGGTGACGAGGGTCACATCGGTGCCGGTCTGTAGGATTTCGGGCACGCCGAGGGGAACGGTAAAGGAGCCGATGTTCTCGGGCAGGCGTTCTTTCAGACGGTAACCGTTGAGACATTCGATCACGAGGGCCGGCTCATCTGCCCGCAAGAGGGTGTTGTACATCCCCGCGGCCTGGGTCATGTTGCGCGGTACGCACACGTACATGCCGCGCAGGGCGTGCACGATCATGCCGATCGGCGAACCGGTATGCCAGATGCCTTCGAGGCGGTGGCCGCGGGTACGCACGATCAGCGGGGCCGTTTGCATGCCGTTGCAGCGGTAGCGGAGGGTGGCGAGGTCGTCCGACAACGGCTCGAGGCCGTACAACAGATAGTCGAGGTACTGGATCTCGGCGATGGGCCGCAATCCGCGCATCGCCATGCCGATGCCCTGTCCCATGATCGTCCATTCGCGGATGCCGGTGTCGAAAACCCGGTGTTCCCCGTATTTCTGCTGGAGGTTCATGAAACCCTGGTTCACGTCGCCGATGTTGCCCACGTCCTCGCCGAAGGCGACTACCTCGGGCTGGCGGCCCAGCGCTTGGTCGAAACAAGCGTTGAGGATCTGGAAGCCGTTCAGCGTCGGGCTGTCGGGGCCGAACACGGCGGGCTCGACGGGCACCTCCAGGGCGCGTCCGCTGTACAGGTTGGTCAGATAGCGCTCGCGGCCCACGGCCATGGCGCGGTCTAACAGCGTGTTGGCCTCTGCCAGCAGCGGGTGGCGCACGGCGCGCATCACCCGGATCGCTTGGCGCAGGGCGCGGATGTGGTCGCGGCGCAGCGGGTCGACGGTGTTGGAAAGGATGCCCAGTTCGCGGCGGATGTCCTCGGCGCGGGGGCCGTTTTCGGAGGCGCGCTCCAAGAGCGACACGATGGCCTTGCCCTCCTCGCGGATGGGCGTGTTGAAGCGTTCGAGGGCCGTCTTGGCGGCGTTTCGGGCCAGTTGGCGCGCTTCTTCTTGGATGGCGCGGATTTCCTGCTCCGTGGCGAGGCCCTCTGCCACTATCCACTCGGCCATTTTTTGCAGTCCGTCCCAGTCGCGCTCCCAGGCCAATCGCTCGGCGCTTTTGTAGCGCTCGTGCGAACCGGAAGTGGAGTGGCCCTGCGGCTGCGTGATCTCTTCCACGTGGAAAAGCACCGGCACGTGGGTGCGGCGCGTTTTTTCAACCCCTTCGGCGAAGGTGCGGCACATCGCGGCGTAATCCCAGCCCTTGGCGCGGTACAGGTAGATGCCGCCGTCGTCATCGGCCTCGGTGGCCATGCCCGACAGCGAACGGGAAATGCTCTCCTTGGCGGTCTGGTATTTCTTGGGCACCGAGATCCCGTAGCCATCGTCCCACACGAACACCGCCAACGGCACCCGCGTCACGGCGGCCGCGTTCACGGTCTCCCAAAAAACGCCCCCCGAGGTGCTTGCGTCGCCGATGGTCACGAACGAAACCTCATCGCCTCCTACAGACAGTCCCTTGCGGTCGCCGAGGCCGGGGTGTTGGCGATAGGTCTTGGACGCGGCTGCCAAACCGAGGCCGCGCGCCATTTGTCCGGCGGTGGGCGAAATGTCCGCCGATACGTTGTACAGATCGGTGTGCTCCAACCAGTTGCCCTGCGGGTCCACCAGCGGCGTGGCGAAGTGGGCGTTCATCTGCCGGCCCGACGAAAAGGGGTCGTTTTCGGGATCGGCGTACAGCTGCGCGAAAAAGTCCTCCGCGCTGCAAAGCCCCAAGGCCATCATGAAGGTCTGGTCGCGGTAGTAGCCCGACCGGAAATCTCCCTTTCGGAAGGCCCGGGCCATGGCCAGCTGGGCCACTTCTTTGCCGTCGCCGAAAATCCCGAACTTGGCCTTGCCCGTCAGCACTTCTTTTCGCCCCAGCAGGCTGCACTCACGGGATAAACAGCCCACGCGGAAGTCCGCGATCACCTGTTGGGCGGTCAAGGTCTCGGTCTCGGCAAGGGTGGACGATGTCTTGGGCATGGGCGCGTTTTGGTTTGGTTCTCAAAAAAAGATGCGCGGCAGCAGATCCGCGAAATTTTCGCAAAAATAAGGAAATTTTCAAGGAAAAAAGGGGAGGGGCCCCACACACAAAAACACCGCATTTCTTTGTAATCATTCCCCCAATCAAATCCCCCTCCCCTTCAGATCCCGCACGGCCGCTGCCACTTCCGAAAATTCGAAACCAAAACCGGTCCCGAGGATTTTCTGCGCCTCGGCGCGGGTGGAGTGCAGTACCACGTCGGCCATTTGTCCCATCGCCAAGCGCAGGGCAACGGCGGGGACGGATACCAAGAGGGCTTTTTTTCCCAATCCCAAGCCCACTTCCCTGGCGAAATCCCGGTTGGTCAGCGGCTTCGGCGCAACGGCGTTGTACGGGCCGCTGAGGGCCGGGTTTTCGAGGGCGTGCAGGAACATCCGGCAGAGATCCTCGATGTGGATCCAGCTGTACCATTGGCGGCCGCAGCCGAAATAGGCGCCCGTGCCGAAAGAGTAGGAGGGGAGCATTTTGGCCAACGCTCCGCCCTTGGTGGAAAGCACGATGCCGATGCGGAGCTTGACGGTGCGCGCACAGACATCCGAAAGCTCGTCCACGGCTGCTTCCCATTGCACACAGGTGTCGCTCAGGAAATCGCCGGGCTGCGGCTCGGAGGTTTCGTCGAGGATTTCGTCGCCGCGGTTGCCGTACAGTCCGACGGCCGATGCCGAAACGAGCACCTGCGGCTTTACCGCCGTACGCTGCAACGTTTTGCGCAACAGGAGAAGGCCGTCCACGCGGCTCGAAAGGATTTCTTTTTTTCGGGCCGCGCTCCAGCGGCCGTCGGCGATGCCCGCGCCGGCCAAATGGACGATGCCGTACAGGTTTTCGACCGCCGCGGGATCCATCTCCATGCGGCCCAGATCCCAGCGATAGGTGGTAAATTCGGTGTCGGGCTTGGGCGTGCGGCCGAGGTGGAGCACCTCGTAGCCTTTTTCCCGCAACAGGCGGCTCAGCCGTTGTCCGACCAGCCCGGAGGCGCCGGTGACGAGAATGCGCGGTTTTTTTTCTGACATAAGAAAGGCCGGTTTGTCGGCCAAAGGCCACGTTGGTAGCTTTGGCCTCGTTATTTTTGCAAAAGACAACCGCGTAAGCCTTTTTGTTCACGCACCTCTTGGACTCTGCCCACCATCATCGGAATGAAAAACAGTTTGTTGCCACTACTCCTTCTCGCGGCCTTGGCCTGCTTGCCCGGTTGCCGACCGAAGCCGTCCGAGCCGACGCGGTTGGTATTCCGCATCCCCAGCGACGCGAATTTTTCCACCAATCCGCTGCTGGCCCGCGATCTGGACTCCTACCACATCAAATTCCAGTTGTACCAGCCGCTGCTGCATTTCGATCCCCAAACCGGCGCGCTCGTGCCGATCTTGGCCAAGGCCCGTCCGGTGATGACCGTCCTGCCCGACAGCACCCAGCGGCTCGATCTGGAAATCCGCGAAGAAGCGCGTTGGGACAACGGCGCGCCGATCACCGGGCACGACGTGGCCTTTACGCTCAAGGCCATCAAATCTCCCGGGGCGGCCCAACCGGCTCTGCGCACGGCCTTTGATTTTTTGGTGGACTGTACGGTGGATCCGGTCAACCCCAAGCGTTTTTCGCTGATCTGCCGCGAGGTGTTTTTCCGCAACGAAACCGCGCTGACCGATCTGTGGGTACTGCCCGCCCACGCCTTCGATCCGGGCGGACTGCTCGGAGGCCTGTCCGTGTCCCGCCTTTCGGCCCCCGATGCGGAAACCGCCCTGAAAGACGATCCCCAAGTACTGGCCTTTGCCGAAAGCCTACAAAGCGATTCGCTCGGGATGCGCGCCTGCAACGGCTCGGGCCCGTACGCGCTGGCCGGCTGGGAAACGGGCCGCGAGATCGTCGTGCGCCGCAAACAGGATTGGTGGGGCGATGTTTTGAAAAAAGAAGGCCTCTGGTTCGGGGCGTACCCCAACGAGATCGTTTACCGGGTGATCGCTTCCGCGCCGGCCGTGGTGGCAGAATTGAAAAACGGCCAGCTCGACGCCGTTCGCGCCATTCCGGCCAAGGATTTCCACGACCTGTCGGGCGATACGGCCTTCCTGCGCCAATACGCGCTGTACCGCCAAAACGGCTATTCTTGGACCTATTACGCCTTCAACACCCGCAACCCCAAACTGTCCGACCGCCGCGTGCGGGAAGCCCTCGTGCTGCTCACCGATTGGGACGGATACGTGCAGAACGTGCTCTTCGGCCTCGGTACCCGCATCGCCGGACCCATCCTGCCCAATATGCCCGGACAACTTCTCAACCCCGCCTTGAAGCCCTCCGCGTTCGATCCCGATCGGGCTAAGCAATTGCTGGCGGAGGCCGGTTGGAGCGATTCCGACGGCAACGGCGTCCTCGACCGACGTTTGAACGGAAAAACCGTCGAACTGAAAATCGAACTGGTCTATCCCGAAACTTCGCCCACTTTCGGGCAGTTCGGACTGCTGCTCCAAGAAAATTGCCGAAAGGCGGGCGTGGCCCTAGAACCCAAAGCGCTGCCCGTGGCCGAGTATGGGCAGCGGCGCAAATCCCGCGGCTACGAACTCTATGCCGGCGTCTGGAACGCCGACCCCGACGGTTCGGATCCCGGCCAACTGTGGCTTTCCGCCAACTACGCCAACGGCGGCGACAACCTCACGGGCTTCGGCAGCGCCGAAAGCGATGCCCTGATCGGGGCCATCCGCCGCGAAACGGACTCGGAAAAACGCCGCGCCCTGCACTGGAGGCTCCAGGAGATGATCGCTGCCGAAACGCCCTGCGCCTTCGGGTATTCGATGCCCGACCGCATCGCCGTCCACAAACGCTTCGCCGTCGCCCCGCTGATGCCCCTCACCCCGGGATTTTGGATGGCCGGTTTCCGCACCGCCGAACAGTCCGAATAAACGCCGGTCCCGCCCCATGTTCCGCTTGCTGGCCCGCCGGTTCCTGCTGCTGCTGCCGACGCTCTGGCTGGTTTCGCTCGCGGTTTTTTTCCTGAGCCGAAGTGCCGGCGGCGACCCGGTCGAAATTCTGTTGGGCACGGCCGACCGGCCCGCCGGGGCGGTCGCCTCGGAGCGGATGGCCGAACGCTACGCCCAAAAACAGCGGGAACTGGGCCTCGACAAGCCACTTTTTTACTGGACCCTCCAAACCGCCGCTTTTCCCGATACCCTGCACCGGATCGCTCCGGCCGAACACCGGGCGGCACTTGCCCGCTTAATCGGCATCTATGGCAACTGGCCGCAGATCCAGAACTACCACGAGGCCTTGGCCGAGCTGCGGCGGGCTGCTTTGGCAGCGCCGCCCGATACGGTCGAGGGCACAAACCCCTATGCCCTGCGCGAACAAGTGGAAAGCCTTTCGGTCGCTGCCGACACTTTCCGCATACCGATCCTTTTGGACTCGATCGTCGCCCTTTGCGGCGAAAAAGGCGGTGAATTGTCCGTCCGCGCCTCCGCCGCCCAGGCCGCCTACCTCGAAATCGCCCGAAACGCTGCTCCCGAGCTCCACCGCTGGCCGAAATTCCGCTGGAACGGCGTCGACAACCAATACCATCGCTGGATGGGACGGCTCTTGTCGGGCGACCTGGGCCGGTCGTACGCCGACCGCCGACCCGTCGCCGAAAAATTCCGCGAAGCGTTGCGCTGGACCCTGCCGCTGAACCTCGTTGCATTGCCCTTGATCCTCATCCTCGGCACCTCGATCGGTATGTATTCGGCCCGCTGGGACGGCTCCCGGCGCGAAAGCCTGATCGGAGCGGCGCTGTTCGGGCTTTTCGCGTGGCCGGAATTTCTGATGGGCAGCTTGCTGCTGCTGTTTTTCTGCAACCCCGACCACTTGGCCTGGTTTCCGCCCCGTGGCTGGCCCGACGATCCCGGGGCGGGGTGGGCGGTTTACGCTTGGCATCTGTTCCTGCCCCTCTGCTGCTCGGTGTACGGCTCGTTGGCCTATGTGTCGCGACAGGTCAAAACGTCCGTTGTCGGAGCGATGCGCGAGGATCATCTCCGGACGGCGAGGGCCAAAGGGCTTTCGGATCGACAACTTTATTGGAAGCACGCTCTGCGGTCAACCCTGTCGCCCTTGGCCACGGTGGCCGGAGGTTTGGTGCCCCGCCTGATCGCGGGTTCGCTGGTGGTCGAAACGGTGTTTTCCGTGCCCGGCACGGGACAGTTGATGGTGCGTGCCATCCGCGAGGGAGATTATCCGGTCGTCTGCGCGGGCACCCTCCTGTCGGCGCTCTTGGTCTTTTTCGGACACTTGGCGGCGGATGTACTGCAAGCGTCGGTCGATCCGAGGATCGGCCTGGGGAAGGGGCCGACATAAACCAAAATTGTCATTGGAAAAAATCTCTAATGGCCGCTATTAGAGTTTATCGGTTGTAAAAAATTGAAATACAGTCTATAAAGAACGGTTGAGTTCCTCGAAAATCGAAGATCGACCTGTATGGAATTCTTATGGCCCAGCCGGCCTTCGAGAAAATCCCGACAGCGCTGCTTTGGGTAGCGGGCCCGGGGGGGCAAAAAAACTCCGGTCGGGAAAATCAAAAATATCCGACGACAACCTTTTGATCAAGATTTTTTCCCATTGGGACTGGCCATCAGTAGAAACATTGAGAGGCACCGGAGGTGCCAAAAAATCCTGTAAATCCTAAAATCCTGTAAATCCTGATTCTGACAAAATAGCCGGGCAAGACGGTTCCAATGACAATTTGGGGATTATCTGCATCCGGCCCACACACCACCTCACCTCAACAAAGTCACATTTCCTTTTTGGAAAAATTCCTGTCCGTTGTAGCATTTGGCCTTCAGGTACCACCCGAAAGCATCGGGCGCCAGGGCCTTGCCCCGGAAAGTGCCGTCCCAGCCGTTTTGCAGGTCGGTGGTTTCGAAAACCATTTCGCCCCAGCGGTCGTACACGGCGAAATACAGTTCCGCTAGGATGTTCGAGCGCACGTACAGCACATCGTTTTCGCCGTCCCCGTTGGGCGTGAAGGCGTTGGGCACGAAAATGTAGGGATCGTCGCAGATCAGTTCCCGCAAGGGCACCCAGACCGCACTGGTCGCCGTGCAGCCGTTGGCATCCGTTACGGTCACCGCAAACCAAGTGGGCTCGATGGGCAGGGCGGTAGGCCCAAAAATGTCCGGCCGGTCCAGCAGTCCCGCGGGCGACCACAGATAGGTGTAGCCGAAGCCTTCCGGGGTGGACAACTGCACTTCCTGCCCTTGGAAGGGGTCTTCGGGATCGGCGGTGGCCAACGCGGTGGGCAAATTTTCGAAAACATCCAAGGCGACCGCAGCGGTGTCCGAACAGCCGGCGGCGTTCGTGCCGATCACCTCGAACACGCCGTCGCCGTCCGGGGCGACCGCGACCGCATCCGATCCCTGCCCCGACAGGATTTCGCCCGCGGGCGACCACTGCCAAGTCACGATCGGCCATGTCGCAGCATTCTCGGCGGACAAAACCGCCGAATCGCCCAAACAAATCGCCGCGGTGGGCAAACCCACAATGTCCGTTTCCCAAACATCCACGCGCAGCGAGTCCAAGGCCCCACAGCCCAGCGAATTGACCGCCCAAGCATACCAGATCTGGTCGCGGTCGGCCCAAAAAGCAAACGCCGAATCGGGCGTGGAAACAAATGCCAAAGGATCCAAATCCGGCTCGGGGCTCCAATAAATGCTGTCGGCTCCGATCGCACCCGACAGCAACGAAACGGCGCCCGGACAAACGAGCACGGGGCCGACAGGTACAAAAGTCGGTAACGGCACCACCTCCACCTCCACCCCGAAGGTGGCGCTGCACAGCGAATCCCCGAGGGTGGTCGTCACCTGCACCTGATAGGACGTGGATTGCGGCGGCGAAGCCCAAGGGGCTGGGGCAAGTGGATCTGAAAGATTATCGGCAGGCGTCCAACTGTACGAAAAAACGGTGTCGCCCCCCTGCGCCAAACGGACCGAATCGCCGAAGCAAAGCCGCAAAGTGTCTCCCATCACTCTGATCCGGGGAATGTTGATTTCCACGGGAATCTGCACGGCATCGTTGCAGCCGTCGCCGTTCTGCACGGCCAAAGTGACCAGATAGGTTCCGGAGGAATCGTACACGTGCCCGTATGTGCCCAATCCTATCGTATCAACGATCTGGGTTCCGTCGCCCCAGTTCCAGGCCCACTGGTTAAGCCCGACCCCGGAAGTGTCGGTGCTCAGATCGGCAAAGGAAACCGACAGGCTGTCCGTGCAGGCGACGGGAAAAAAGTCGAACGCGGCCGTCAGCGGTGACTCGCTTAGGGAAACCGAGATGGAATCCCGCTGCGAACAGCCGCCGGCATCCTGCACCAGCAGATAGAGGGTCGTATCGGCGTTCAAGGTCAGCACGAGCGGATTGCCCCCGGCGATGAAGGCGGTATATTGCGGGTCGGAAAACCAGAAGTATTGTCCGGGGTGGCTGCTCGTGGCTGCCAGTTCCAGAAAGTTACCGCACAGGATCGTATCGCTTGGCAGCTCGACCTCCAGCGAGTCCAATACGTTGACCAACACGGAATAAACCCTATCGCAGGTATCGCTGCCGAGGTTCACGCCCGTGACGGTCACGGTATACAGGGTGGTCGCGGGCGGTTGGGCGGCCGGGCTGGCCGCGGCGGGGTCGCTCAGACCTATGGTGGGCGACCAAGCGTATTGCAGCTCCGGGTCGCCGCCCGGATTCAAGATCACATTCGGTTGTCCGCCCAAAGCCGGCGGACACAGATAATACTCGTTGTTGGGATTGGCCAGCAGGGGCAGTTGGATCGGCACGGGAGTGGTGAGCGTATCGAAACAACCGTTGGCTGCCAACACGCCGAAAAATACGTTGTAGGTGCCGCTGGAATCGTACGCGAAAACAGGGTCCGGCTGGGTGCTGGTTGCCCCGCCCACCCCGAAATCCCAAAACCACTGTACCAGATTGGAAACGGTGTCCACGCTGAGATCGAAAAAACGCACCACCACGCTGTCGCCATCACAGGCAAGCACTTCGAGGCCGATGGCGCCCTGCAGGGTGGTGTACTGCACATTGACGGTGCTGATGAAAGTATCCGCGCACAGCGACCCCGGGCCGGCCACGAGCGTGATCGTGTAAGTGCCCGTGTCGGGATAGACCCAAGTGGGCTGCACCAGCGTGGAGGTGTCCTGGGCGGTGGTCGGATCTCCGAAGTTCCACAGGAAGCCGTTGCCGATGCTCTGGCTCTGGTTGGTGAAACGGACCATCAGACTGCTGTCGCAGACCACTTCCGGGGCAAAAAAAGCGGCTTGGTTCTGGGTGCTGCAGTTGCGCACATTGTACTGGAAATCCCGACGGGTAACGGAAATCAGCTGCCCGTTGCGGTACTCGCTGACGCAGACGCCCACCACGAACTGCCCGACCACGGCGGGCGTGCCCGTGAGCAGTCCCGTGGCGGGATGGATCGCCAGGGCCGGATTGCCGCCCAACAGGTTGTTGAGGCCATAAGGAGCCAGCCACGGCACGAGGTTGTACGGCGGCGCAAACGGCGGCTGGGGCATCGGATCGTTGGGGAGGGCCCCATCGAGCGGATGGCACAGTTCATACACCAAGGAATCTCCGTCGGCATCCACCGCTGAATGGTCGAATAAAATCGGGATATTGTTGCAGATCAAGGGCGAGGGCCAGTTCGTGAACACCGGGTTGCTGTTGCAGCCCAACAGCGCCTCCTCTGAAATGAAGGTGTAATAGGTCATCCCCACATTGCCGGGATTGATCAGGTTGTTGATGGTCCAGTTGCGGCAACAGCGCTGGTAAACGATCTGATATCCTCCGGGGATGAACGGCAGATAGGCCGTGTCCACATAGGTGGTGGTGTGGTAGCAGATGTCTGGGGGAATGATGATGCAGGGATCGTCCAGATTGATCGTGAGCGTGTCGTCGTTGCGCACGTAGGTCATCAGAGTGTCCAGCAGCACATTGTTGCGGTCGAAAATCCCGATGCAGGCGGGATTGTCGAAGTAGGGCACGCCGTTGTAGCAGTCCCGGAAAACGGTCAGTTTGATTTCGTAGAGGTCGTTCCCGAGGCAGCGGTAATTGATCTCCCCGCCCACGATGTGCGTGGCCCAAAGGGATTGGGCGAAAAACACCCAAAAAACCGCCGTCAGGATTTTTTTCATGGTCTGTCCCCTTGCTTGGTTTCGTGCAATCGCCCGAGCAAATATAACGATCGGGGATTAATCGTCGTGATGCGGCTGGGCATCCATCAGCATATAGGGCAAAATCAGGGCGTCGTACGGCTCGTTGAGCTGTAGCTTGCCCTTCACCACGACGGCCTTGTTGGTGCGGCTGACGATCGGCACTTTGGGGTGGACCTCGATCACGGTTTCCGGGCCGGCCTGTCCGCAATAATAACAGGAGGAAAAGGGAAAGGCCGACAGGATAAAAGTGCCCTCCCGCGAAGGAACGGGCATCACATAGCCTTTTAGCACGATTTCCTTTCCAGCCAGTGCACGCACTTCCCGGCTGTAAACGGGGGCGTAGAGCACATCCCCGGTGGCCTTGTTGTAATCGGCCTTGAGGGTCATTTTGGACAGCTGTTTCCAAAAATACTGTTCCATGCCCGGCTGGGCGGACAAAGTGGTGGCGAGGGCGAGGAAGGCAGCGAGAAAGCAGCCGCGGGCAGTCGAGGTTCGGTTCATGGTCGTTTTTCGATTGGCTTGGCAAAATGGATGCCGTTCGGCAAAAATACGCCGCAAAGCGTGAAATTTGGCGAAATTTGCGCTTCGAACCCATTATCCACTTTTTTCCGAAAAATATGCACCCCCAAGACCAACTGGATACCCTCTCCGGCTTTCGCGACCGCTTTTGTTTCCCCGTCCACGAGGGCCGGGAGACGGTCTATTTTTGCGGAAATTCCCTCGGCCTGCAGCCCAAAACCGCGGAGGCGTACCTCTCCGAGGAACTCTCGGCTTGGCGCCGGTATGGAGTAGAGGGCCATTTCGAGGGCAAAAGACCCTGGAAATCGTACCATCATTTTTTCAAGGAAAAAGCGGCCCGCCTCGTGGGAGCGTTGCCCGGAGAGGTCGTGGTGATGAACACCCTCACGACCAATCTCCATTTGATGATGGTCTCTTTTTACCGGCCCGAGGGCAAACGCCGCAAGATCCTGATGGAAGCGGGGGCTTTTCCCTCCGATCAATATGCGGTCGAATCGCAGATCCGCTTCCACGGCCACGATTACGACGATGCCGTGGTGGAGGTCGCGCCGCGCCCGGGCGAGCACATCCTGCGAACGGAAGACATCCTCCGGGCCATCGACGACCATTCGGACGAACTGGCGCTGATCCTTTTCGCCGGAGTCAACTACTACACCGGACAATTTTTCGATCTCGAGACCATTTGCCGCCGCGGTCAGCAGCACGGCATCCCCGTGGGGCTCGATCTGGCGCATGCGGCTGGCAACCTGCCGCTGCGACTACACGATTGGGGCTGCGATTTCGCGGTCTGGTGCACCTACAAATACCTCAATTCCGGCCCCGGCGGACCGGGCGGCGTTTTCATCCACCAAAAACACGCCGACAATCCCGACCTGCCGCGCTTCGCGGGCTGGTGGGGCCACGACGAGGCCACGCGTTTCCAGATGCGGCGCGGCTTCCGGCCCATGCACGGGGCCGACGGCTGGCAACTCTCCAACGCCCAGATCATGGCCATGGCGCCGCATTTGGCCAGCCTCGAGATCTTCGACGAGGCCGGAATGGACGCGCTGCGCGCGAAAAGCCTCCTGTTGACTGGCTTTCTGTTCGATTCGCTCGCCGAACTGCGCCGCTCAAAACCCCGATTCACCGTCATCACCCCGGCCGACCCCTCGGCGCGCGGCGCCCAATTGTCGCTGCTGATGGACGAAGGCGTGGGCCGACCGGCCTTCGAAGGCCTCCTGCGGGCAGGCATCGTCGTGGACTGGCGCGAACCCAACGTGATCCGACTCGCACCCGCGCCGCTGTACAATTCTTTCCAAGACGTGGCCCGCTTCGTGGACGTCTTGGGAGAATTCATGCCTTGATTTCATATCTTTTTTTTTCGAAAAAAAAAGGCCGTTCCGACCGTCCCGAATTTTTCAGAATCCGATCCAGTGGCGGATCTGGTCAATGAAATGTTGGAATAGCCATGGCTTGAAGGGGATCAGGAACAACAGGCCGTAAATTGCGCCGTACAGGTGCACGTCGTGGGCGATGTTGTCGCGGCTGCGCTCGCTCATGTAGGCGGACACGCCGAGGTACAAAATCGCAAAAACGAATCCCGGCATCGGAAAGGGCAGGAAAAGGAATCCCACCGAAATGGTCGGGTACAGGAAAACTGCCGTCAAGATCACGGCCGAGACCGCTCCGGAGGCGCCGAGGCCCGAATAAAGGGCGTTGTGGCGGTGTTTGAAGAAAACGGGCAGATCCGCCGCCACGATCGCGCTCACATAGTAAAGCACGAACAGCAGCCGGCCCCACTCCCCGAACAAGTCACCGAAAGCCATCTCCACGATCGGACCGAAAGACCAGAACGACACCATGTTGAACAACAAGTGCATCCAGTCGGCGTGGATCAGCCCCGACGAGACAAAACGATGCCACTCTCCGTTGTTCTGGATGGAATAAGGCTGGAAAAGCATTTGTTGCTTGAAAACCGGATTGTTGAATGCTTGGAAAGAGACCAGGCAAGTGATCGCCACGATGGCGATCGACATGGGGGCTGCTATCATGGGTGAAATTTCGGTTCAGGCGTGGTGGTAGGGTTCGTTGCGTAGGATGGTCATCGCGCGGTAAAGTTGCTCCAAAAAGAACAGCCGCACGAGTTGGTGCGAAACAGTCATGTTGGACAAAGAAAGTCGGTCGTTGGCCCTTTCATATACCGAGGCGTCGAAACCATAGGCGCCACCGATCAAAAAGATCAGCCGCTTGTGGCCGGCCGATTGCCAGCGTTCCATTTGGGCGGCGAAACCAGGCGAGGTGGGGGCTTTTCCCCTTTCGTCCAGCAAGACCAGGTGGTCGGAGGGGAGCAACTTGGCCAAAACAGCCGTGGCTTCGGCGAGTTTGGTCTGCTCGGGCGACAAGTTCCCTTTGGGGTGGGGAAATACACGGGCCTCGTAGGAGAGGTAGTGCTGCAACCGTTTGGTGTACATCTCCATGCCCTCCTCGATGAAGGCATAACTTGTTTTGCCGACCATCCAGAGTTCGGTCTTCATCGCCGTTATTTTTCGGCTCTCAGCCAATCGGGCGAGAAGGTCCTGCGCTCCACCGTCCGCAGGACCGTGGTCGTTTCAGTGCGGCCGTCCAGCCAAAATATAGATTTGGCGACCAGCAGGTCGGAGCCATTTTTTCCGAAAAATCCGTCGCTGAGACGAAAGCCGTTGAAGGCCACGCCAGCGTCGAACAGGATGTCCTGCATTTCGGCCAACACGGTGGCTTCGGCAGAGCCCAAGCCGAGTTCTTGGGCCGGGGTGCTCCAAAACTGGACGGAGGTGCTCCCGTTTTCGGCGGCCGTGAAAACCGTGCAGTTGCGATCGTTCAATTTGACCAGGCCGGCGTCTGCGGCTGATTTTTCGGTGCGCCAAAAAATCGGCGAAGCGGGATTGCGGCGTTGGAGCGCGCAGAGGGTCTGTTCGGGCGTGCCGTTTTGCGGCTTCTCGGCCGATTCGCGCAGCTGGTCTGCGTAGCGGCGACCTTTTTCCCGAAAAGCGGTCAGGTCCTCGGCGGAAATCACCCGCCGGCGATCGCGGCGGCGGTCCCAATCCGTGACGGTCCGCGCCGATCGGTCGTAGGCGAGGGTGAGCTGCAGGGCATTGTCGTCGATGTCGAGCCGCACGAATTGCGGATGGACGGACACCTTGACCGTGCGTGTCGCGCCCGATCCGGCAAATACCGTTTCGAAGGTCAGTTCAAAGCCCTGTTCTTGGGCGAAAAGGACCGGACGGGCGCTGCCGAAAGTGATGACGGTCAGCAAAAAAAGCAAGGTGCGTGTCATGAGGAAAGTGGTGTGCCGGTGAAAAAACGGTCGCACAAAAAACTCGGATCACTTGTTTTTTGGGGCCTCTGCTTTGGCGGGGGCGGCGGCTTGCTCGGCGACCGGTTGCTTGGCGCCGGCCGGGCCGACGCGGCGGGCAAAACCGTCCGCGAAGCCCATGAAAACGGCGAACTGCTTCATCGACTGTTCGGTGGCCGCGTCGCCCTCGGCGTAATAGCCGATGGAAATCCGGTAGTGGCCGTCGGCATGCGAGATGAGGATCTGGCGCTGGATGTCTTCGTTGTAGAGATGGAATTTGGACACATCGAGCAGTTTGGCCGAGGCGAGCTGCCAAGTGGTGGTCAGGGGCTTGCCCGATGCATCGGCCGGCTTGCTGTCGTCCACCACTGCATAAGAACCTTTGAAGCCTTTTTTGACGGCCAGCGCAGCCACTTTTTTGGCCGCGGCCTTGCCGATGTAATTGCCCAGATACACGCGGGTGAATCCGTTGTCGGCGTCTTCAAAGGAAAGGCGGCCGTAAGCCTTCAGCACCTCGAAACGGGCCGCGTCGATGGGTTTTTTCAAAGAGGCCACGCGCACGCGGTACAGAGGCTCCTGAGCGGCGGCGGAAAAGGCCAAAAGCAACGAAAAGAGTAAAATCAAGCCATTTTTCATAGAGAAAAAAATTTTCCCAAATGTAGCGGTTTTTTCCTTCAAGCATTTTTTTTCATCAAAAAAACACCCACCCCGCAGTGCAGGCAGCGTTTGGCCGAGCAATAATGCCGCGAGAGGTGCAACTGCGCCTGGCTGTGCGCCGCCTGTTGCGGGGGGCGGCCCACCTGCTGCCAGACCGACAGTTCGGCGTTTTTTTCGGGCGACATGTTTTCGAGCAGCCCTTGGGCCTTGCGGCAATGGGCCGGCTCGTCGCGGTGGCGGCCGTAACGGTACAGGAACGGAGCCACGGCGTTGATCGCCACCTGTGCCCACAGCCCGCTGCCCGGCTTGGGATCGAACCGAGGCGAAAGGTGCCCGAACCGGTAATGTTCCGACCAGTAGGGCGACAGTTCCCGTACCTCCCAAGCGGCGATCGTCCAGTCGGGCTCCAGCAGCGGTTCCCACAGTCGCTGCCGTCCGTGCAGGAAAGCGGCGAACTGGGCCAAGCGAAGGGTGGGGAAATTCGCGGGGCGCAGGCGAAGGAATTTCCATTCCGATTTGGCCAGCGCGCCCAAACGGTATTTGACCTGCAGATGCCGCCATTCGCGGTACAGCGCGTTCGGGTATTCGTCCGCAAACGGGGCGTCGGACAGCAGCCCCGCGGCGCCGAACAGCAGGGCCTCCAAGTGAAAGCGGCTGTGGCAGTAACGGGCCAACAACCGGAAAGGCACGGCGGCGGCCAACCGCTCGAAAGGATCGGCGTTTATGCTCAGCCCGAACGCTCGCGCCAAGCCGCGGTAAAAAGCCTCTTCCCAATGGTTGCCGGTCTGTTGGAGCCACTTGTCCACCAACCCGGATTTTTGTTCCAAACGCTCGGCCATCATCCGGTCGAGCCAGCCTATCCAGATGGGATCGGGGAGGTCGGACAGGTGCGCGGCGCAGGGCAGCACGGTGGGGGAATTCAGCAGGGCCTTGTATTTTTCGCGCTGTCCGGGATTGGCCAAGCGGCACATTTCCAGTGCCGGCACCTCGCTGCCGTCGGCCCGCAGCACGGGCGCGTCGTGTTCCCACACCACGTGCAGCAGCACGTTTTCGTAGGAAGGGTCGTTTTGGTGGCCGTGCCGGTACCAATCGCTGCTGCGCAGGTGCATCTCTACATTGCCCGCCCATAGGGTGCCGCCCATGCGCAGACGGGCGTCGGTGAAGTCGGGGCCGGCGTGGGCGTTGTACTGGCCGGGATGCACGACGAACAAGGGCTGACCTGCTGTCGTGCGGAGGTCGCGGGCATCGAACTGCCCGTACCTCCACAAATAGTGGAGAAAGTCTTCTCTCATGGGAAAGAAGTTGAAAGGTCCAGCAAGATGGGGTTTACAGGCCTGTTACGACCAGTGCACGACCAGTTTTCCGGTGGTGCCGCGGGAGGCCAGTTTTTCGTGCGCGAGGGGCAGCTCGTGTTCGGCGAATTCTTCGCCGGTCTTGGGCGAAAGCGTGCCGTCGAGCACGAGGTCGGTCACTGCGCGGAGCACGCGCCGAAGGGTCTCGGGACGGTTGTCGGCGATGCGCAGCATGTTCACCCCGATGATGCCCTGCGACTGTTGGAGCAGGGGGATGGGCGAGAGCAGGCCGAACCCGGCGGCCACGCCCAGCATTTTGATCGGGTTTTTGCCGCCCGACATCGCCGCCGCACCGTAGCAGACGATCCGGCCGCCCGAACCTAGCAGGCGCATGCCCTTGCGCACGGATTGGCCGCCGATGCTGTCGAAGACCACGTCAAGACCCCGATCGCCGACGATACCGCGGACGGTTTTTTCGAAATCGGCCGTCCGGTAGTTGATGGGGTGGTCCACGCCGAGACCGCGCAGGTACTCGAGCTTGGTATCGGAGCCGGCCGTGCCGTACACGATGCAGCCACGGCGCTTGGCCAGTTGCACGAGGGCGGTGCCGACCCCGCCGGCGGCCGCCTGCACCAGCACATGGTCGCCCGGAAAAAGGCGCGCCATTTCTTCGGCGCAATAATAGGCGGTGCCGTATTGGGTGGCCAAGGCCGCAGCTGTGCCCACGGGCATGTCCTCGGGAATGGCCACCACGCCCATCGCCGAGGTGACGGCCACTTGTCCGTAGCCGCCGAACCGCGTGAGCGCGGCCACGCGCTGGCCAATGGAAAAGCCTTCCACGCCGTCGCCGAGGGCACTGATCCGGCCCACCGCCTCGTAGCCGATGACGGCGGGCAGCGGCGGACAATCCTGGTAAAGCCCTTGACGGGCCATCACATCGGCGAAGTTCAGCCCGAAGGCCTCGGCGCGGATGGCGACTTCGCCGGGGCCCGGGACGGGCTCCCGCAGGTCGCGGAGTTCAAAAGCGCTTTTGGCGGGGCCGTGGCCCACGAGTACCCAAGCTTTCATGTTCGCGGAAGATTTTTTTCGGAAAAAAAGGGCGGCCTACAGACCGTTCCGGTGCTCGCGGGCCGCCCTTTGCATGCGTAAAGACGGATCAGAAGGGCAGATCGTCGCCGGGAGCAGCGTCGGTGGGCAGGTCCTTCGCGGACGGCATGGTCATGCCCGCGGGCATGCTTTCTTCGCCGGGCATGGGCGGACGGCTGCCGTTGCCCCCCTCGCGGCGACCGCTGAGCATGAGCATGTTGTCGGCCTTGATCTCGGTCGTGTATTTCGTCTCGCCGTTGTCGGCCTGCCAGGAACGGGTGGTCAGACGGCCTTCGATGAAGATCCGGTCGCCCTTGTGCACGTATTTTTCGATGACCTCGGCCAAGCCGCGCCAAGCCACGACCGAATGCCATTCGGTGATGGTCTGCTCTTTGCCGTCTTTGTCCTTGTAGGTCTCGCTGGTGGCGATGCGGATGCGTGCCACGGCCACGCCGGACTCCAGGCGGCGCATTTCGGGCTCGGCCCCCAAGTTGCCGATCAATTGTACTCTGTTCAGGCTGTTCATAACTTTAGATTTAGATGGTAAAAAAAATGGGTTGGATTTGAGTTCGCCCTATATATACCATTTTTAGGGGTTTTGGTAACGTCAAATCAGCAACTTTTTTTACAAACATACGAATATATTTTTCATTAAATGTGTTAATGGGTTTTTCCACTTTTACTGCGATGTAGGTAAGGACCATCTCCCGATGGGTCAAAAGATGCTTTTCGGTGGAGAGGATGGATTGGGAAACGGGTTCGGCGCCGTGGGTTTCCAACCAGTTTTTGTAGGCATCCGAGGACAAAAATTTTTCCTCGTCCAAAAAATGTTCGGTTTCGATGAGCGGAAACTGCCAAAGCGAGGGCCAAATATCTTTTTGCCCGCGCTTTTCCACATAAGTGAAATCCCCTTCTTCGATCAGCAGGTAGTAAAAATAGCGGACGCGCCGTTTGGCGGGCGTTTTTTTCACGGGAAAAAAATCGGTTTTCCCGGTGCTACGGGCGGTGCATTCGGCCCGGAAAGGGCAGTTCGGACAGGCGGGCTTTTGGGGCGTACAGACCAGCGCGCCGAAATCCATGATGGACTGGTTGTATTCTGCGGCGCGATCGGGCGGCAGAAGTTTCTGGGCCAGTTGGCCGAACACCCGTTTGGCTTCGGGCAATTGGATTGGGGTGTCGATGCCGAACACCCGGGCCAACACGCGATAAACATTGCCGTCGAGCACGGCGTGGGGCAGTCCGTAAGCAAAGGAGGCGATGGCCGCGGCGGTGTAGTCGCCCACGCCTTTCAGGGCGCGCAGGCCTTCGAAGGTATCGGGAAAACGCCCGTCCAAGCGGAAGGCGACATGCCGAGCGGCCTCCAAGAGGTTGCGGGCGCGGGAGTAATAGCCAAGCCCTTCCCAGAGTTTCATCACGGCTTCGTCGGGCGCTTGGGCGAGGGCCGTCACATCGGGATAGGCGGCCACGAACCGCTCGTAGTAGGGGAGGCCCTGTTCGACGCGGGTCTGCTGGAGGATGATCTCCGAGAGCCAGATCCGGTAGGGATCCTTGATCCCTTTCCAGGGCATGGGCCGATGGACGCCCCGGTGCCAATCGAGCAGGGCCGGGGCGAAAAAGCCGTTGTCCTCGGAGCGGTGCTCCTTTACTGGGGCCACGTTTCGGCGTTTGCAACGCCCTCGGCGATCTCGCGGTACAGGTCGGCCACGAGCCTCGAAACATGCCCGGCCGTTTCCGCCAAGGGAACGATGGTGGCTTCGGAGCTGCTGCGGAGCTTGATCTCCGCGCCGCCGTTCTTCATCGAGCGGCCGGAAACGGTGACGCGCACGGGGATGCCCATCAGGTCGGCGTCGCCGAATTTTTCGCCAGGGGAAGCGGCTTTTTTGTCGCGGTCGTCGTATAGGACCTGGAAACCGGATTTGCGCAGTTCGGCGTAGAGTGCCTCGCATTCGCGCTGCACCTCTTCGCTGTCCAACAGGCCGACGAGCACGACCTCGTAGGGGGCTACGGTGATGGGCAGCAGAAGCCCCCGATCGTCGTGGCAGTGCTCGGCCACGCAGGCCAGGGCGCGGCCCACGCCGATGCCGTAGGAGCCCATGATGAGGGGCTTGCGCTTGCCGTCGTTGTCCACGAAAGTGGCGTCGAGTGCCTCGGTGTATTTGGTGCCGAGCTGGAAGATGTTGCCTACCTCCACGCCGCGGTGCGCGCGCAGCACGCAAGCAGGGTCCGAACAGGCCGGACAAGGTCCGCCTTCGTAGGCGAAGATCACATCGGCCACCAGATCGGCCCCGAAATCGCGGCCGTAGTTGGCGTTTTTGACGTGGTAATCGGTTTCGTTGGCTCCGGCCACGAAGTTGTTGCCGTTGGCCACGAGGTCGTCCACGATCACGAAGGCCTTTCCGGCGGGGATGCCGATGGGCGAGGCGAAACCGGGCACCATGCCGGCCTTGGAGATTTCCTCGGCGGTGGCGGGGCGCAGGTTTTTCACCTTGGCGAGTTTCTGCACCTTGATGGGGTTGGCTTCCATATCGCCGCGGACCACCACGGCCACGAGTTGGCCCACGGGGCCTTTTTTATCGTCTTTTTCCCCAAAGAAAAACACCATTTTGGCCGTGGCGCTTTCGGGCACGTCCAAAAGGGCGGCCAGATCGGCGATGGTCTTGGTGTCGGGCGTATGCACTTTTTCGAGCGGCAGCGGCTCGGCCGTCGAATAGGTCTTGCGCACGGTGGCCACTTCTTTGTTGGCCTTGTAGCGGTTGCAGGCGCAGATGAAGACCGTGTCCTCGCCGATCGCGTTGAGGTACATGTATTCGTGTGCCATCCGTCCGCCCATCATGCCGGTGTCGGATTGGATGGACACCACGGGCAGGCCCATGCGGGCGAAGATGCGGAAATACGCATCGTAGTGGTTGACATACTGCTTGGCGAGGCCTTCGTAATCGCGGTCCAGCGAGTAGGAGTCCTTCATCGTGAACTCGCGCACGCGGATCAGCCCGCAGCGGGAGCGCGCCTCGTCGCGGAACTTCGTGTACACTTGGTACACGAGTTTGGGCAGTTGCTTGTAGGAGTCGATTTCGGTGCGCGCCAGATCGGCCACCACCTCTTCGTGGGTCATGGCCAATACCATGTCGCGGTCGGTGCGGTCTTTGAAGCGGGCCATGGACTGGTCGATCTCGTACCAGCGATTCGTACGCTTCCAGATCTCGGCGGGGTGCACCACCGGCATGGCGATCTCGGAACCGCCGATGCCGTCCATCTCCTCGCGGAGGATCTGTTCGATTTTTTTCAGGCTGCGGTGCCCGAGGTGCAGGTAGCTGAAAATGCCGGCGGCCAATTGGCGCACATAACCGGCGCGGTGCAGCAGTATCTGCGAGGCGATGTGGTCCTCACCGGTGGATTCTTCGTAAACGGTCTTGCCGAAAAGTTGCGAAAAACGCATGGAAATGGAATTTTGGACCGCAAAGGTAGGGATTTTCTCGGCAATGGGGAAGGGGGGAGGGGGCTTTAAAGTTTAGGGATTTATGTTTCGATTGGAAAAGATCGAAGTTTCGTCCCATAGAATTTTATAGCCGAATCACTCAAAACACCATCGGTTTAAACTGCTGCTTAAAGTGGTTGTGTTTTTTTGAAAAAAAAGCAAATGGCTCCGGGTTAGAAATTTTCTATGATGCTGACACAGTAAATAACAAAACAATAGCGATAATGCTACTAACCACAATCAAAAACGCAGTCACTAATATTGCATTTACCCACAATATATCCTGAGGGACATTATCCGTCGCTAACGGCTCCGAATTTCGATCTATATCATATTGATCAACAGTGACTTCATTTGAAGAAGCATTCATTTCATTTTTGAACAATTGACCCGACTGGTGCGAGGAAGCGAAAAAGCCGGCATCCTTTGCCAACGCCTCCAGCTCTTTGGCCAATTCCTCCGCCGTTCCGAACCGTTCAGCGGCTTTTTGTGCCATGGCTTTCATGACCACAACGGATAGGCTGGGCGGAACGGATGGGTTCAGTTGATGGGGGCTGGGCATATCCTCTGCAATACGACCCGGACTGGGCGGCGGGGTTTTGCCCGTCAGCAATCTGTACAGCACGGCTCCCAGAGCATAGATGTCGATCGTAGGGCCGAATTTCCCGGAGGGGTTGTATTGTTCGGGCGGAGCGTAACCCGCTGTGACGATCACAGAATTGGCCAGTGTGCTGTCGGAAATGAAAGCCCTTGCCGCGCCGAAGTCGAGCACGACGGGTTCTCCGTTGGGCCGCAGGATGATATTGGCCGGTTTGAGGTCGCGGTGCAGCACATTGTGCGTGTGTACGGGAGCGAGGGAAACGGCCACTTTTCTGACCAATTCGGCGGCCTCGGCCGGCGCCATGCGTTCTTGGGGTTGGCCCAGAAGATATTGGTGCAATGTAGGGCCTTGGACAAAGTCCATCACATAATATACTGTGTTGTTTTCCCGGAAAAAATCGATCACATTCACGATGCCCGGCAGATCACCGAAACGAGCCAATAGTTTTGCCTCTTCGTAAAACCGCGATTTGTAGGACTCGAAATCCCCTTCGCTGAGCGATTGCAATTGAATGCTGATCCCATCCGCGGATCGAACGCAGCGTCCATCCAGGTAAAACTCTTTCACCGCCACCGTTCGGCCCAAGACCGTTTGTTCTGCCCGATAGGTTATGCCGAAGCCGCCCTGGCCGAGCTTGGCCAAGATCTTGTATTCCCCATTTTTCAGGTGGGTACCGGTGGGCAGTATGTGGTCGTTGGGCATGGGTAGCTTTCAGGCAAAAATATGGCTTTTGTTAAGATTTTTTTGAGAAACCTACCCCCCAACCTCTCCCCCTACAAAGTGCTTTTCCCCATCAAATTGGCCATTTTGTACAGCAGCCTCGCGCCCACATTGCCGTCCCATTCGGATTGCACGCCGACCTCCGAAAGGTCGAAGCCGATGATGGTGCGCCCGCTGGCGGCCAGTTCGGTCAGCAGATAGATCGCCTCCGGGAAATCCAGTCCGCCGGGCACGGGGGTGCC
>JBEIJQ010000019.1:0-27990 GCA_040380145.1 Lewinellaceae bacterium
AACCTCGGGGCGCACTACACCAGCGAGGCCAACATATTGAAGCTCATCGGGCCGCTTTTTCTCGACGAGATGTGGGAAACTTTCGAGCAGATCAAGGAAAACAAGAGCAAGCTCATGGAATTCCACCGCCGACTCGGCACATTGAAATTCCTCGACCCTGCATGCGGCTGCGGCAATTTTTTGGTGATCACCTACCGAGAGCTGCGTTTGTTGGAACTGGAAGTCCTCCGCCAGCTCCACCGCTCGGGGCAGGGTGTGCTGGACGTCCGTGAAATCATTCGGTTGGATGTCGACCAGTTTTATGGCATCGAGTACGAAGAGTTTCCGGCCCGCATCGCAGAAGTGGCCCTTTGGTTGGTCGATCACCAGATGAACATGCGCATCAGCCAAGAGTTCGGGCAATATTTCGTCCGTCTTCCCCTGCGCAAATCGGCGACCATCATGCACGGAGACGCCCTGGAAACAGATTGGCAGACCCTGCTCGATCCCGTCAACACGATGGATATCGTCGCCAAGCACGCAGATATTTATCTGGTGGATGATCCCGGAAAACCCTACGGGAAGGTGAGCGTGCAGGCCGAAACCTATGCGGTGCACCGCGGCAGGCCCGAACCGTCCGAGCGTATCACGTTCGACTACATCATCGGCAATCCGCCCTTCATCGGCTCAAAAATAATGAAGCAATCCCAGCGCGATCAGATTGTCCGTCAGTTCGACAGGGCAGAAGGTAGCGGAGTGCTGGACTATGTTTGCGGCTGGTACATCAAGGCGGCCAAGTACATTCAGGGTACCCGTACCAAAGTGGCTTTTGTCTCGACCAATTCCATTGTACAGGGCGAACAAACGAGTATCCTTTGGGGGCCGATGCTCCACAGGTTCCACATCAAGATCCATTTTGCCCACCGAACTTTCAAGTGGAGCAATGAGGCCAAAGGAAACGCTGCCGTGTACTGCGTGATCGTCGGTTTCGCACATTTCGACACGCCCGACAAGCGGCTTTTCCATTACGACGAAGTGAAGGGGAAGCCGCACGAAACCAAAGCGAAGAACATCAATCCGTATTTGATAGATGGACCGGATGTTTTGGTGGACAAACGAACTCGGGTTTTGTGCAAAGTTCCCCAGATCAATTTTGGAAATATGCCGTTGGATGGGGGGCACTTGCTGATGACAGACGAGGAAAAAACTGCTTTTTTGGAAAAAGAACCCAAGGCAGAGAAATTCATTTTGCCTTTGGTTTCAGCCCACGAATTTCTCAACGGAAAAAAACGCTGGTGTCTTTGGCTTTTGGACGCCCAGCCCCACGAACTGAAGCAGCTTCCGGAAGTGTTGAAAAGGATCGAAGCGGTCAGAAAATTCAGATTGGACAGCGTGGCTCCTTCGACCCGCAAATTTGCCAATACTCCTGCTATTTTCCGCGATAGGAATCAGCCCGACACCTATATTTTGATTCCCAGCACAACTTCTGAAAATCGAAGGTATATCCCGATGGGTTTTTTCGGCAAAAACGTCATCGCGAACAACAGCTGCCACATTCTTCCCAACGGCAAGCTGTTTCATTTCGGCGTCCTGATGTCGGCGTTGCACATGGCATGGGTAAGAACGGTTTGCGGTCGGTTGAAAAGCGATTATCGCTACTCCAAGGATATCGTGTACAACAATTTTCCGTGGCCGGAAGCTCCTACGGAAAAACAAACAAAGGCCATTGAAGCGGCCGCACAAAAAGTGCTGGATACCCGCGCGTTGTTTCCCGACAGTTCGTTGGCCGACCTGTACGACCCCTTGACGAGGCCGCCGGCCCTGGTCAAGGCGCATCAGGAGTTGGACAGGGCCGTTGATTTGGCCTATCGCGCCCAGCCGTTCACGGGCGAGACCAACCGGATGGAATTTTTGTTCGGTCTGTACGAAAAATACACGGCGGGGCTGTTTGTTCCGGTCAAAAAGAAAAAGAAATGAAATCGTATTTTATTGTAAATCAATATTAAATTAAGATTATCATTGGGCTTTGTTTGTTCTTCGCGGTACAAAAAACTGACTTTCATATAGCCCAATCTTTTACAAAAGATTGGGCGTCCCCACAATCTCCAATCCCCCTATGCAGCTGCTTCCCCGTACTTTTTATCTCTCGAACGATCCTGTGCCATTGGCCCGGGCGTTGTTGGGCAAAGTGCTGGTGTCTGATGTGGGCGGTGTCCGCACGAGCGGGCGGATCGTGGAAACGGAGGCCTACCGAGCCCCGGATGACCGCGCCAGCCACGCGTACGGCAACCGGCGGACGGCCCGAACGGCGGTTTTTTACGAAGCGGGCGGACTGGCCTATGTGTACCGGTGCTATGGGATGCACTGCCTGTTCAACATCGTGACCGGAGCCGAGGGCATTCCCCATGCGGTGCTGGTGCGCGCCATCGAACCCTTGGAGGGGCGGGAAACGCAGCTTACCCGGCGCAAATCGGCCCGATGGACTCCGCGTTTGGCTGATGGCCCTGGCAAAGTGGCCCAAGCCTTGGGAATCGGCATGGAGCATTATGGGGCGAGCCTCTTCGACGCCGACGGGCCTTTGGGCTGTTGCGACGACGGCTACCGGCTCGACAACGGGCAGATACTCGCATCGCCGCGCGTGGGGATCGGATATGCGGGAGAAGATGCGCTGTTGCCGTGGCGTTTCCGCATTGCGGGCCATCCGTCCGCGGGGAGGTGAGCGGGGTCACTCCCCGAAAGAAAGGACCGCTTCGTATTCTTGGCGGAAGGCTTCCATTTCGCGCTTCGACCGCTCCGGGTCCCAGCCCAGCAGATCGGCGAAATCTTGGGCCACCAGCGGATAGTAGCCGCCCAAGGCAGGCCTATCGAAGTACAAACGGCCCGTTCGGCGGATCAGGTAATCGTTGAGCGTCGCGGCCATTTCGTGTTCGACGGCGTACCAAACCTCGGTCTTGCGCAGGAGTTCGGGAGTGTCGGCACACGCCCTTTTCCAAGCAAAGGCCCGTTCGATCAGCACATCCACGTTGCTGCCGTATTTGTCGAACCAATCGGCCACCGCCGCGGGCGGCAGTTCGATCTGCCGTGCCTCGCCGATGCGTTGTTCGAGAAAGCGGCGCATTTGCGAGGGATCCGCGAAAGCGCCGCCCGAAAGGGGCATGCGGGCGGTGGGGCAATCGGCTTTCACGCCGAGGTTGCGGCACACCCGGTCAACGATCCGCTCCGCCATTTTGCGGTAGCCCGTCAATTTCCCGCCGGCGATCGACAACAGGCCGGTGGACGACAGGAAGATCTCGTCCTTGCGGGAGAGTTCGGAGGGGGACTTGCCCTCTTCGTGGATCAACGGGCGCAGACCGGCCCACGAAGAAACGACATCGGCCCGTTTCAGGCCCGCCGTCGGGAACATCTCGTTGGCGGCGGCCAACACATAGTCCACATCTGCCCAAGTGGCCATTGGGCGCTCGATGTCGCCGCGGTAATCGGTGTCGGTGGTGCCGAGGTAGGTTACTTGCCCGCGGGGGATGGCAAAGACCATCCGCTTGTCGGCCAGCACGTCGAAATAGGCTGATTGCCGCAGCGGCAGCCGTTGGCGCGGCACCACCAAATGGATGCCTTTGGTGAGGTGGAGGCGTTTGCGGGGCCGGAGGGAATCGGGTGCCTTCACGTCGAGCCGACGGACGCCGTCCACCCAGGGGCCGGCGGCGTTGACGGTGAACTTGGCCCGGATCTCGTGCGAGGTGCCCGAAAACCGATCGAGCACCGTGGCCCCGCAGATCTGGCCGGCCGTGTCGTAGTTCAGGGCGGTCACTTCGGCGTGGTTGAGCGCCAAGGCGCCCTTTTCCACGGCCGTTTTCAGGATTTCGATCGTCAGGCGGGCATCGTCGGTGCGGTATTCGTAGTAAAGCCCTCCGCCGAGCAGGATGTCGCGGCGCAGCATCGGCTCTTCGACCGAGGTCTGTCGGGCATCGAGCATTTTCCGCCGCTCATCGGCGGGTACGCCCGCGAGCACGTCATAGATCCACAGGCCGATGGACGAGAGGGTTTTGCCGAGGGAGCCGCCCCGCACGATCGGCAGCAGCATCCGCTCGGGGCGGACGACGTGCGGCGCGTTGCGGTAAACGATGGCCCTTTCCGTGCCCACCTCTTTCACCAGCGCCAATTCCAATTGTTTGAGGTAGCGCAGCCCGCCATGAATCAACTTGGTGCTGCGGCTGCTGGTACCGGAAGCGAAATCCTCTTTTTCCACCAAAACGGTTTTCAGCCCACGGGCGGCAGCGTCCAGTGCGATGCCGGCCCCCGTGATACCGCCGCCGATGACCAACAGATCATAGGTTTCCAGGGCGGTCCGGGAGAAAAGTTCGGGGCGGAAGGTGGCGGAAAAATCGTTCATGGCTTAGGCTTTCCGCAAAGATAGGACTTTGTGGATTGGGCACGCAGGGGCCGGACATCGGTGCTTTGAAATCCTTTTTGGAAAAAAAGGCAGGTACCCGTTTTCTTTCACTCTTCTTCCCCGAACGCTATTTTTTCTTTTTTTTCCACGGTTTGCAAATCATAAGGAAAAAGACCCTCTCGGTGCAGGCGCGTTATCTGCTTTTTTTCCCTGGCCGACAACTTTCCGTCCAGCAGAAAACCGAGCAGAATGATTTCTTGGACCAACGCGCGCTCCTCTGCGGGGGCTGCTTGCAGATGTGCCGTGAAATCATCTCGGAGCAGATGCTTTTTGACCGTGGGCACCTCATAAAACTCCAACAAGTGCCGAGCCAACACATAGTGGTTGTGGTGGTAGTCGCGCTTGCTCACGGCGATCAGCTGGAGCGTATCGTACAACAGTTGTTTCCCTTCGGTCGTTTGGAAAAGCCCCCGGGGAAGCCGGTCGAAAAAACGCTGCATCAGACGATTGCCGAATAGTACCACGCGGGCCTCGGTATAAGCGCGGTGGGTGGCGTAAGCATTGATGGCCATGTACAACGGGAGCCCCGAAAAGTCCAATACCCAACGCGCCCCGTAACGGCCCAACAGACGAACAAAAACAAGGCGGATGAGCTGATTGCCCAAAAAGCCTTTGAGGCGGAGCAACAGATCGTACACGAAAAGTTGCACGGGATGGATCCCTTGGTACGGATCGATGCCGAACAGGGCCGCCTGTCGGTTGGGTTTTTGCATGCCCGCATCCAGCAGAGTCTGCTCGCGTTCGGCCTTGCTCGCCGGATCCGCGATGAAACCTGTGGCCAATGCGATCTCGTGCACGCCGTACAGGTGCAGGAAAACCAGCAGCATCAATTCGACGTACCCCAACAGGAAACCCCAAGCGATCCCCACCAGACCGATCGGATATGTGCCGCCCCAGGGCAGCGGCACCTCCGTGTTGGGAAACCACTCGGGGTGGGCATAGTAGGGTATGTAGTAGATCAAATAGCCCACTATGGAAAACAGCATCGAAACGGCGATGCTCCAGCGGTACACCTTTCGGATGTGCTTGCGCTCGGGTTCTGAAACCACGTCCAACCGGCCGTCCTGGTGGACGGTGCGCAGGGGAAGGGCGCGAAAAAATCGGCGGAACATCTCGGGGGTGTTTTTTGGGAAAAAAAGCAAAAAAAGAGCTTTTTGGAAATCGGTCGGTTCAGTGGCCCATGTTGGTCCAGTAAAAATACAATTTGGGCAAAAAAACGATGGCTCCGACCACGGCAGCTCCCATCGCAGCGATCAGCACGGCCGCAGCTGCCACGTCCTTGGCGGCCCCGGCAAGCTGGTGGTGTCCAGGTGAAACAAGGTCGGTCAACGCCTCGACGGCCGTGTTGACGGCTTCGAGCGCCAGTACCAGGGCGGATGCCAGCACCACGGCCAGCCATTCGCCGGGCGAGATAGAAAAAAACACGCCCGCCGAAACTGCGAGCAACAAGGCCGCCGAATGGATCCGCGCGTTCGGCTGGGTTCGCAACAGGTACGCAATACCTTGGAACGCGTATTTAAAACTGAGCAGACGGCGTCTTGGCATAGCGTCGGAACTCCGGTTTCAACAGGTAGTAGCCCATGATACCCATGTCGGTGCCGTTGTTGGAACGCACGCTCTTGAACTTGGCGCACTTCCAATGACCGCTGTAAAAAACATGGTCTTCGGGCACCCCGAAAAGTCCGCCCGTGAGATCGTGCCGGCTGTCGTACAACCGAAGGGAGTCCCGGAAGGCGGTCATTTCCTGTGACCAGGGTACATCGTGCAGGTTGCCGCACAAGAATACCGGATCGTCGCCCAGGGCACCCGCGACGGTACGCGCACCGGTACGCAGCATTTCCCGGTTGGCGTCCGCATCGCCCGGCGGCAGCCAAAGGCAAAAAATCTGCAGCGGATGATCGGAAAGGGAATCCGCGCGGAGCGTGAATTTCAAAAGATCCTTGGCCAAAGAGCCGTCCAAGGAGTCGAGCGACAGTCCGCCGCGAGAAAAACAGATCGTGCTCTGCCCATCGGAAGTGGCGTGCCGTTGGACAAGGTATGCGGCCGCGCCCAGGGAGCGCTCGAGAAAGACCGCCGAATCGGGGCACTGTTGCACAAAAGCCACATCGGCTTTGGCCAGCAGCACCGTTTCTACGAATGAAGCGGTGGGGCGGTATTGAAAAAGGGCCACTTTGAGCACCTTTTCCTCCTGTTGGCCCACATCTGCCGTGCGCGGTGTCTGACCTGCCTCGAACGATCGCCTCAGATAAAAGGCCAAAGAAGCGCAGGCCAATACATTGGCGGTCATCATCCTGTACTCCTTGAAGCCCAGCAGCACGAAAGTGAGCCCGAAATGGACCACCATCCAATGATGGGCGTGCATGGCCCAGAAGCGGTGGAAAAACAGGTTCGGCGGAAAGACGCACAGCACTATGTTGGCGCCCACCAAGGCACCGAAGGCAAAATGCCGCCATCTCCACGGGCCTTCGAATATCGCCATACAATATAAAATTTCGGCCAAAGATACGGCGCGTTGCGTAATTTTGCCCACTCTATGACAGCCCCCCGAGCCTTTCTGCGATCTGCCTTGGTTCCTCGTGTCGGGGTGGCCTATATGTTGGTCGGAACGGCCGGCTTCGCGCTCATGCAGATCTTCGTGAAACTGCTCAAAGACCTGCCTCTGCAACAGACCCTGCTGTTCAGGGCCCTTTTCACCATGTCCGTCACCTATTGGTGGCTCCGTCGGGAGAAGGTTTCGCCGTGGGGCAACAACAAGCGCCTTCTGCTCCTGCGCAGTGCGGTGGGCGCGGTTTCCTTTTTCTTGTTTTTTTATACCCTTCAGGCCATGCCCTTGGCCACTGCGGTCACGGTCCAGCACCTGTCGCCCGTTTTTGCCACCGTGCTGGCCCTGTTTTTTTTGCGCGAGCCCGTTCGCCCGGTTCAATGGGGCTTTATGGCCGTGGCGTTTTCCGGGGTGATGCTCGTGCAGGGCGTGGACTGGCGCGTGGAGGCGTTCCCCTTGGCGGCCGGCCTCGGCGCGGCGCTGTTCTCGGGCATGGTGTATGTGCTGATACGTTCCCTGCGCGGCAGCGAGCATCCGGGCGTGGTGGTGTTCTTTTTTCCGATGGTGTCGGTCCCGTTCGCCGTGGCGTTCTGCCTGTGGGAATGGCAGGCGCCCACGCCCGTGCAGTGGCTGTACCTCTTTTTGTCGGGCCTTTTTTCCCAGGTCGGACAGATGGGGTTCACATGGGCTTTGCAGAGCGAAAAGGCGAACACCGTGGCCAGCCTCAATTACCTCGGCGTCCTGTATGCCCTGTTTTTCGGGTACTTGGTCTTCGGCGAGACCCACGGCCCTTGGGCCTTGGGCGGCATGGCCTTGGTTCTCGCCGGCGTGGCCCTCAATGTTTTCCGCTCTTGATGGTTCGATATTTGTAAAAAAAAGAAATCCCCGACCGCTCTGTCCGATATGATCGACAACCTCCGAAACGCATTGGCCGGCGAACTGCCCGGCCGCGAGGCCCAATACCGAATGGCGCACTACTCCCGTATGGGTTTCAAGGACATGATGCTCGACGAGCTGCCCGAGAACCATCGCCGATCCGCCGTTTTGGCCCTGCTTTTTCCCGAAAACGGCGAATGGCACACGGTGCTGATGCGCCGCACCGCGCACAACGATGCCCATAGCCGCCAAGTGAGTTTTCCCGGTGGCGGCGTGGAACCGGGCGATGGGGACGATCTGTCGCGCACGGCTCTCCGCGAGGCGCAAGAAGAACTCGGCATCGCCCCCGAAAGGGTCGAGCTGCTCGGCCGGCTCACCGAACTGTACATCCCCGTGAGCAACAACCTGGTTTTTCCGTTCGTGGGCATCGCCGAGGAAAGGCCCGACTTCACGCCCGATCCGCTGGAAGTGGAGGAGGTGCTGCTGCCGCCTTTGCGCTTTTTCAGGGACCCTGCCCATCAAAAACTGGCCGACATCCCCCTGCCCAAGGGCGGCGTCCTTCGGGACGTGCCCTATTTCGACGTGCACGGTAACTTGGTATGGGGCGCCACGGCCATGATGCTCAGTGAACTGATGACGGCAGTGGGGGAGGGGTGAGGCGCGATACTTTGCTCCAAGCACTGTCACAAAAACGATTCGGCCCAAAATTGTCGTTGAGAAAATTTTGGGCCGAATCCTGCCGTCGAATCGCCGGCCCCTAAACCAACTGTTCCAGCAGCCGCTTCATGTCCACGCGCTGCGACACGATGCGTTCCACATCGGCGATGGGCACCCGTTCTTGGGCCAGCGAGTCGCGTTCGCGGATGGTCACGGTGTCGTCTTCGAGGGTCTGGAAGTCCACGGTGACGCAGTAAGGCGTGCCCACGGCGTCTTGGCGGCGGTAGCGGCGGCCGATGGAGTCTTTCTCGTCGTAATCGCAGTTGAAGGAAAGGAACAGCGACCGGTAAACCTGTTCGGCCTTTTCCGTGAGTTCGGGCTTGTTTTTGACCAGGGGCAGCACGGCGCATTTCACGGGCGCGAGCGCGGGGTGCAGCCGCAGCACCGTGCGGGTTTCCATTTTGCCCTCGTCGTTGGGGGCCTCGTCTTCTGTGAGCGCGAGGC
Source organism: Lewinellaceae bacterium (assembly GCA_040380145.1). Taxonomy (GTDB): domain Bacteria; phylum Bacteroidota; class Bacteroidia; order Chitinophagales; family Saprospiraceae; genus JBEIJQ01. Next base: position 9,006 of record JBEIJQ010000019.1, read on the forward strand.
TGAGCATCGCGAGGAAAAGGCGGTCGGCCCCGATGGAGGTCTCTACCACATAGGGCACATAACTTTCGCTGCGCTCGTGGTCGAAATACTGCATTTTTTTGCCCGAAAGCTGCTGGTGCGCGCCGAGATCGAAATCCGTGCGGGAATGGATGCCCTCCAACTCTTTGAAACCGAAGGGGAAGTCGAACTGCACATCCACGGCTGCGTTGGCATAGTGGGCCAGGTTGTCGTGGTCCTTGAAGCGCAGCTTTTCGGCGGGCGTGCCGAGGGCGCGGTGCCAAGCCATGCGCTTTTCTTTCCAGCGCTTGTACCACTCGATTTCGGTCCCGGGCTGCACGAAGAACTGCATTTCCATTTGTTCGAACTCGCGCATCCGGAAGATGAACTGCCGGGCCACGATCTCGTTGCGGAAAGCCTTGCCGATCTGCGCGATGCCGAAGGGCAGGCGCTGGCGGCAGGTCTTGAGCACGTTCAGGAAGTTCACGAAGATCCCTTGGGCCGTTTCGGGGCGCAGGTACAGCTTGTCGTCGCCCTCGCCGCCCGTGTTGTTCATCTGGGTGGAAAACATGAGGTTGAACTGGCGCACTTCGGTCCAGTTGCGGGAGCCGCTCACCGGGCAGACGATGCCGAGCTCTTCGATCAGAGCCTTCACATCGGCGAGGTTGCTGTCGCGCAGGCCGTTGGCGAGGCGTGCGGCGATGGCGTCTGCCTGCTGACGGTATTCCACCACGCGCGGGTTGGTGCTGCGGTAGAGGTCCGCGTCGAAACTGTCGCCGAAGCGTTTGGCGGCCTTTTCCACCTCTTTCTCGATCTTGTCCTCGATCTTGGAAATGTGGTCCTCGATCAGCACATCGGCCCGATAGCGCTTTTTCGAATCCTTGTTGTCGATCATCGGATCGTTGAACGCGTCCACATGCCCGGAGGCCTTCCAGATCTTGGGGTGCATGAAGATGGCCGAGTCGATGCCCACGATGTTGTCGTGGAGCTGCACCATTGCGCGCCACCAGTATTCCTTGAGGTTGTTTTTCAGCAGCACGCCGTTCGGACCGTAATCGTACACTCCGTTCAATCCGTCATAAACCTCGCTGGAGGGGTAGATAAAGCCGTATTCTTTGGCGTGGGAAACGATTTTTTTGAATTTTTCCTCGGACATAGTGATTGGGGAGAAAAAAAGAGGGTAGGGGGAAAAAAGGGTGCGGTCTTTGGAACCTTTTTTTCGAAAAAAAGAAATTCCAAAGGACAAATATAGCCCCAAAATCGCAACCGACGAGGACTTATCGCCCTTCGATGCTGGTTCCTTTCATCGCCGCGGCCACCTGCACATCCATCGCGCGGTGGGCCAGTGGCTCGGTGTAGGTGTTCAGTTCGTCCATGGCCCGGAGGATGCTGTCCTTGTCGGCCGATTTTTCCAAGGATTCGCGGAGGGCTCGTACCAGCTCGGCGGTTCGCTTTTTCTCCTCTTCGTCGAGCAGCGTTTCGTTCTGCACCAAGAACCTGTCGGCGGCCAGCAGCACGTATCTGGCCTCGTTTTGGGCCTCGATCAGCCCGCGGGCCTGCATGTCCGTCTGCGCGTTTTGGACGGAGTCCAACAGCATCCGTGCCATGTCTTCCTCGGAAATGCCGTACTGGGCGCGCATTTCCACGGATTGCTCAACGCCCGAGCGCAGCTCTTGGGCCTGTACCTTGAGGATGCCGTCGGCGTTGAGCACGAACTGGATCTCGATCTTGGGCAGTCCGGCGGGCATGGGTGGGATGCCCCGCAGCACGAACTCGCCGATCTTTCGGTTGTCGGACACCAGTTCGCGTTCGCCTTGGAAGACCGACACGCGGAGGTTGACCTGTCCGTCCACCGAAGTGGTGTAGTGGCGGCCCACGGCGGTGGGCACCTTGCTGTTGCGCGGGATGATGGTGTCCATCAGTCCGCCCACGGTTTCGATGCCGAGCGAAAGCGGGGTGATGTCCAAAAGGAGGAAGTCTTTGTTGTTACCGGCCAGGATATCGGCTTGGATGGCGGCGCCGAGGGCCACCACCTCGTCGGGGTCGAGCTCGTCGTGGACGGGCCGGCCGAAAAACTCGGCTACGGCGCGTTTCACGAGGGGCATCCGGGTGGAGCCGCCCACGAGCACCACTTCGTCCAGATCGGCACCGCGGAGTTTGGCATCGGCGAGAGCGGCGCGGCAACAATTCAGGGTGCGCTCCACTAGCGGAAGGGCGAGCCTTTCGAATGTCGGCGCGTCGAGGGTACAGGTGCCTGCGTCAAACGCGCGCAAAAAGGTTTCGGCGCCCGGGCGGGAAAGTTGTTTTTTGGCCTCCTCCGCGGCGGTGCGCAGCGTGGCCGACAGGACGGGGTCCTCAGAAAGATCGCCGAGACCGAGCGAGTCCGCCCAGTGCGACACGATGGCCCGGTCGAAATCGTCGCCGCCGAGGAAGGTATCGCCGTTGGTGGAGAGCACCTCGAAAATACCGTTTTCGATGCGCAGGACCGACACATCGAAAGTGCCGCCGCCCAGATCGTACACGGCGATGGTCTTGCTGCCGGCGGGATCCAGGCCGATGCCGTAGGCCAGACTGGCGGCCGTGGGCTCGTTGACGATGCGCAGCACATCGAGGCCGGCGATCTTGCCCGCATCGCGGGTGGCCTGGCGCTGGGCATCGTTGAAGTAGGCCGGCACCGTGATGACCGCCCGGGAGACCGGTCGGCCAAGGGCCGCCTCCGCCCGGGATTTCAGTTCGGACAGGATGTGCGCGGAAAGTTCGATGGGGGTGTAGAACCGGTCGTCCACGCGGATTTTCACCAAGCGGTCATCGGTTTCGTCCAAGATTTTATAGGAAAAAAATCCGGCGTGTTCCCGCACATCGTTGTAGGATTTGCCCATCAGGCGCTTCACGGAAAAAACCGTGCGTTCGGGCGCTTCGGCCAACTTCGTCCGAGCGCCGTCGCCCACGAGGAGCCGACCGGAAGGATCGAAGTGCAATACACTGGGCACCAGGGTGTTTTTGCCGCCGGGGCCCGCCAGGCAAACGGGCTTGCCATCCACCATGTAGGCGATCAGGCTGTTGGTGGTGCCCAAGTCAATGCCCACGATGAACCGGTCGTCGGGTGCAGGGGGCGCATCGGGCTTTTTGAGCGTGCCCTGTGCCAGATTGATGGATATTTTTGCCAAAACGAAGGGTTGGTTGCGGGGTCTGTGGTTTTTTTGCGGAAAGATCTGGCTTTTCCGAAAAATCTAAACTGCCAAAGCCGTACATTTGTTTCGCTTCAAACAATTGTCTTCTGTGATCTGGAACCTGTACCGAACTTTTTACAACTACTATCTCTCCCCGGACAAAGCCTTTGCGAGATCGCTCACCCAACTGCTGGGCTTTAGGCCGTGCAATCTCCACTACTACGCCCGGGCCTTTGTGCACCGTTCGGCCGGCAACGACCCCGGCCATCCGGTGCTCAACAACGAACGCCTCGAATACCTCGGCGACGCCGTCCTCGGATCCGTCATCGCGGAATATCTGTTCCGGAAATACCCGACCAAGGACGAGGGGTTCCTCACGATGATGCGCTCCAAGATCGTCAACCGCAAATCCCTCGGTATTCTGGCCGAACGCCTTGACATCGACACCTTCATCCTCCACCAAGGGGGCGATACCCCCAGCGGCTCCATGCTGGGCAACGCCTTCGAGGCCCTCATCGGTGCCATCTACCTCGACGTGGGCTACGAACGCACCCGAACCTTCATCGTCCGCCGCATCGTGCGCCAAAATTTCGACCTCGACCAGCTCGAAAACACCGACACCAACTACAAGAGCCGACTGCTCGAACACTGCCAGAAAAAACACCTCAGCCTCGAATACAAAGTGGCCGAGCAGTTCAAACAGAACCGCCGCGACAAGTTCCGGATCGCTGTGCACATCAACGGCAAATTGGTGGCGCAGGGGGAGGACTTCAACAAAAAAAGCGCCGAACAAGTGGCTTCCGAAAAAGCCCTCCGTCAACTGGGGCTTCTCACGTCGGAAGAAAGCGCCTGAATCAAGGAGGGAGGCTTTCGAGCCTGTTCCTACAATCGGGAAGTGTTGCTTTTGCAAGTTGAATCCTGCCTCTTTTTTCGGAAAAAAGAAAAAAAGAAGGGCAAAAGCAGTGTCGGACAACCCGAAAGGGCTCTCCAGAGTTAATGATGGGATTATCAGCGAGCATTTTTCCAAAAACACACACGGCCCAGCCATGTTTATAGCCACCGCCATCAAAATGGCCTTCCGCGTTTTCCGCCGTCGCCACCATGAACAGGCCACGCAGCCCGTGGAGCTGCGCCGTGTTTTTGCCCGTTCCACGCGGCGCCTGCCCATGAGCCGCAAGGTCACTGTGGAACTGGGCGACCTGCGCAACATGGCCGCCGAATGGATCCGGCCGGTGGACCGGACAAATGTGAAGGGAGCCATCCTCTACTGCCACGGCGGCGGATATGTCGTGGGCGGGCTGAGTACCCACCGCGCGCTCGTGGCCGAATTGGCCCTTGCAACCGGTAGCGACGCGCTGTTGTTCGATTACCGCTTGGCCCCGGAGCACCCCTTTCCGGCCGGATTGGACGATGCCCTGCGCGCGTATCTCTTTTTGTTGGAAAACTATCCGCCCCACCAGATCGTTTTTGCGGGCGATTCGGCGGGGGGCGGATTGGCTCTCGCGCTGATGATGCGCCTGCGCGACCAGAAATTTCCCCTGCCGTCGGGCGCCCTGCTGATGTCGCCCTACGCAGACCTGACCTTTTCGGGCGCTACCATCGCCTCCCGCGCCGAGGCGGAAGTGGTCATCGACCCGTCGTTCATGCCCCTGTGGGCGGATTGGTACACGGCCGGACAGCCGAGAAACCACCCCCTGATCTCGCCCTTGTTCGGCGATTACGCCGGCCTGCCGCCGATGCTCATCCAAGTCGGCACCGACGAGGTGCTGCTCGACGATTCGGTGCGGGTGGCCGAAAAGGCGCGGGCCGCTGGCGTGACCGTGGAATTGGAACAATGGCCCGGAATGTTCCATGTATGGCAGTTTTTTTTTCCCTGGCTGCGGGAGGCCCGAAGAGCGGTGGACAAAGGCGGGGATTTTTTGAAAAAAAGGATCGCCGAACGGCCCTGAAAAATGGAATCCATCCTCGGCTACATCCAAGCCGTTACCTATCAGCACCCGGAAACCGGATTCACCGTGGCCCGGTTGAAAGAAGCCCACAAAAACGAACCGACTGTGGTGGTGGGCAAAATGCCCTCGGTGCGGCCCGGCGAAACCATCCGCTGCGAAGGCTCCTGGAAAAACAACCCGAAATTCGGACTGCGCTTTGAAGTCTCTGATTACTCGGTGGAACGACCGTCCGACGCCGAGGGCATCCGAAAATACTTGGCTTCCGGCTTGCTCAAGGGCATCGGCCCGGTGATCGCCGAGCGAATCGTGGACCGGTTCGGGGAAAAGACCCTCGAGGTGATCGACGCCGCGCCCGAGCGCCTGCTCGAGGTCAACGGCATCGGCCGGGCCAAGGCCGAGCGCATCCGCGAGTGTTGGGGCGAACAAAAAGCGGTCCGCGAGGTGATGCTTTTCCTGCAGCGCTACCATGTGACGCCGGCTTACGCCCAAAAAATCTACCGCTGCTACCGGGAAGACAGCATCGCCCGCATCGAGGCCAATCCCTACGATCTGGCCCGCGATGTGCACGGCATCGGTTTCAAAACCGCCGACGCCATCGCCCAAAACATGGGCGTCCCCCGCGACAGCCCCCGCCGCTTGGACGCGGGCATCGAATACGCGCTGTCGGAACTGGCTTCAGCGGGGCACACCTGTTTCCCGAGGCCGGCTTTCGAGGAAAATGCCGCCCACTGGCTCGAATGCGATCGGATCCTCGTCTCGGATCGGCTCGAGCAGAGCATCTTGTTGGGCCGCATAGTCAAACGCGCTTTGGATCCTTCCGGCGAAGAGAGCGTCTGGCTGCCTTCTTTCGATGCCGCCGAAAACGGCATCGCCCAAGAACTTTCTCGGCTGCTCGGACGCCCGCAACTGCCTTTTTTTCCCATCCCCCCATCCCGACTGGAAGAAATCGAGGCAGAGCTCGGCATCCGGTTGGCCGAACAGCAAAGGGCGGCCGTCTGCCGTTGCATGTACGACAAGGTGAATGTGCTCACCGGCGGCCCGGGCACGGGCAAGAGCACCATCACCAAGGCCGTTTTGGCGGTCTGGGCCCGCTCCACCAAGCGCATCCTGTTGGCAGCGCCCACCGGCCGCGCGGCCAAGCGCATGACGGAGATCACCGGCCGAGAGGCTTTCACCCTGCACCATCTGTTGGAGTTCGATTACGGTACCAACGGCTTCCGGCGCAACCGCAACCACCCCCTCGAGGTGGACCTGATGATTGTGGACGAGAGCAGCATGGTGGACACCGCCCTGATGAACTCCCTGATGCAGGCCCTGCCCACATCGGCCCATCTGCTGCTGGTGGGCGATGTGGATCAGCTCCCCAGCGTCGGGGCCGGCAAGGTGCTGGAAGACCTGATCGACTCCGGCACCGTTCCCGTCACCCGACTGACCGAGATTTTTCGACAGGCCGCCTCCTCGCGCATCGTCACCAACGCCCACTCGATCAACCGGGGCGAAATGCCCGATCTGGTCAACCGCTCGGACGGAGATTTTTTTTTCATGGAAAAAGAAAATCCGGAAGAAATCGTGTCGCTCATCGCCGATCTGGTGGCCGAAAGACTTCCCCGCACCTATGGTTTCGATCCGGTGGAAGACATCCAAGTGCTCTGTCCGATGAAGGTCGGCCCCCTCGGAACCATTGCCCTCAACGAACGGCTCCAACAGCGCTTGAATCCCGATGGGGAACTCCTGCAACGCGGGACCCTGGGACTGAAAATCGCCGACAAGGTGATGCAGTTGCGCAACAACTACTCCAAAAGCGTGTACAACGGCGATGTGGGGCGGGTGCGGTCGATCGATGTGCAGGAACAGACCGTTTCCGTGGCTTTCGATCGGGAAGCGGTCGAATACGATTTTTCCGATCTCGACGAACTGTCGCTTTCCTACGCGGTCTCGGTGCACAAGTACCAGGGCAGCGAGTGCCCCTGTGTGGTGATGCCCGTCCACAACGCCCATTCGCGGATGCTCAGCCGCAATCTCCTGTACACGGGCATCACGAGGGGAAAAAAACTGGTGGTGCTGGTCGGCGCCCGTTCGGCCATCGAACGGGCCTTGCGCAATACCGCCGCTTTCCGCCGCCATTCGGGATTGGTCAACGCCCTTGAACGGGCCGGGCACACCGGAGCCGTACTGGGAGATCCGATCGTGGTGCCTTGGCCAATTTCCTGACCGATGGTCAGTGCTGCACGACCAATCTTTTGACCACGGTCGCGGAGCGCCCGCTGATCCGCACGAAATAACTTCCGCTGGGCAGTTCGCCCGTCGATAGTTCCAACCGGCCGCCATCGGCCGCATCGGGAAATTCGCGCGCCAACAGGACCCGTCCGTCCATTCCTACGACAGACGCCTCCACCTTTCCGCTCCAAGGGCCTGCCAGGCCGACCACCGCCGACCGATCGGACGGATTGGGGAAAACGGCCGCGTCCCACGCCGAAGCCGGTTGATCCAAGCCCGCCATGACGATCGAGATCGTCCGGGAAACCGAGTCCGGGCAGCCATTGGCATCGGTCGCGTACAGGGTGACGGTGAAAACGCCCGTTTGCAGGTAAAAATGGATGGGATCCTGCAACTGCGAGGTGTTGCCGTCCCCGAAATCCCACAGATAGGTCAGGTTGTTGGGCGAGGATGTGTTGACGAAATAGATCGGATAGTTGTACTGGATCGTGCCCTGTATGTTGAATCCGGGCTGGGGCGGGGCGGTGATTTCCACCTCGCGGATATCGTAGGCATTGCAGTTCTGGATGGAATAAGTCACTATATGCCAGCCTATACCGGATTGGGCGGGATCGAAAAGTCCGGTGATGGGATCGGCCACACCGGGGCCGCTCCATGTGCCGCCGGGCGGAAATGCTCCGTCCAGCAGAAATGCCTGGGCACCTTCGCAAAACAGCAGATCGGGTCCGGCCTCGACCTGTGGTTGGGCGTTGATCACATGGAGCAGGACGGTGTCTCTCGACTGGCACAGGCCGCCGAGATTGATGTACTGCACCAAGTGCGTGCCCACCCCCGCGAAGGAAGGATAAAAAACGGCCTGCCAAGGATTGTTGATCCCCGTGCCCGTCCAAAATCCGCCCGTGGCGGGATAAAAGCCGTTCAGGGCCAGCGGTCCGTTGTTGATGCACACCGTTACATCGGGGCCCGCAAATACACTGTCCTCGTCGACGATCTGTATCTGAAAAGCGGCCGTGTCGGAGCAGCCGTTCGCGCCGGTGGCGGCGTAGCGCACGACATGGGTTCCGACCCCGGCGGTCGGCAGCGAAAACTGGTTGCCCGTCACGCCGGTCGCGGGCAGCCAAACCCCGCCAGCGGGCAGGATCTGGGGCAGATTGACGGTATTGGCCGACAAGCAAAAGGCGGTGTCGCCGTCGAAACCGCGCAAAACGGGCGGAAGCATCACCGCAACGGCCGCGGAGGCAGAAGCCGTACAGGTACGGGCATCGGTCACGGTAACCGAATAGGTGCCGGCCTGGGCGGGGGAAACCGAGGCGATGGATATCTGCGGGCCGGTGGCGGCAAAACCGTTGGGGCCGCTCCAGGCATACTGCACGCCACCGGCCGCCTGCAAGCCGACGGATCGGCCGAGGCATACCGGGGCGGGAGTGGTGAGCTGTACGATTGGATCGGGCCAGACCGTGATCCAAACCGTGTCCGATGATTGGCAAGTACCGGTGCCCACCGTATAGGTCAGCGTCACCGGACTTTGGTTGGCCATGTTCAAGGTGGGGTCAAAAAGGGCGATGCCCGTCACGCCCGGACCGGACCAAACGCCGCCGGACGGATTGCCCGGCACCAGTACAGTCGCCGGCGATTGACCGCAGATCGCGAAACCGGTCCCCGCTTCGGCGGGCTGATCGGCGGTCACCGTCACCACTGCTTGGTCGCTGACCGAGCATCCGCTGCCAGTCAGTGCGTACAGGGCCGTCACCGTATAAGTACCTATACCGGCAGCTGGCACCGAAAACAAACCGTTCGGGGAGGTGGCCGTTCCCGACCAGACCAACTGTCCGCCCGGAGGAGAAACGAGGGACTGGAGCGCAACGCCGCCGTTGTAGAACCCACAGACCGAAGTATCGCGAGCCACCATGGAAGGCAGCGGAAGAAGGGTCACCTGTGCCGAACTGCTGTTGGTGCATCCGAACGCATCGGTCACTGTCACCTCATAAGTGCCGTTGTTGTTGAACTGCACATTTTGGACGGTCGGCCCCGACAGACCGGAAGCAAATCCCATCGGGCCGCTCCAAGAAAACAGGGAAAAATTGGCGGGAGTGGTGCCGAGCTGCAGCGTGCCGCCGTAGCATACGGCAGGGGACTGGACGATCTGCACGGCCGGTGGCGGTATAAACTGGACAACGGTAGCGGCAGAAGCCGTGCAGCCTAACGGGTCAGCAACGGTCAAAACATATGGCCCGGCCATTGTCGGGTCGGCCGGTCCCAACTGCTGGTTCTGGCCGGCAGCGGTGAATCCGTTGGGGCCCGTCCATTGGTAGGCAACACCGCCCGATCCGGAAAGGGAAAAACTGTCGTCCAGACAAAAAGGGCCGCTGTTGACGGCCTGTGCGGTCGGCAGTGGATGCACATCCGCGAGAGCCGAAGCGGTCGCCGTGCATCCGTATTGGTCCGTGGCGGTCACGGTGTAGGTTCCGGCCATCGCCGCAGTGGCGTTGGCAAGGATCGGTTGGGACTGCGCGGAGGTGAAGTTATCGGGTCCCGACCAGCTGTAGGCCGACAGCCCGGTGTTCGAAACCGAGATCGTGAAATTTTCCCCCGAGCAAATGGTCGAACCGATAGAGGCCGACACCGACGGAGGCGCCACGACGAGCACGGCGGTCGAAGCTTCGATCGAACATCCGATGGCGTTGGTAGCGGTAACGGCGTACAGACCGGCATTCGCGGGACCGGCCGGGGCGATAGTGGCCGTTTGCTGTGTCGAGGAGAACCCATCGGGGCCCGACCACTGATAGGCGACCCCGCCGGAGACGCTCAATTGCAGGGATGCGTCCAAGCAGACCGGGCCGTTGTTGACAGCCTGTACGGAAAATGCAGGCAAGGGCGAAACGACGGTCTGCGCCGAGGCGGTGCAACCCAGCGCATCGGTGGCAGTCACGGTGTACGCTCCGGCCGTGCCGGGCGTCAACGGGCTGCGGAACGGTTGCTGCAACTGGCTCGCGAAACCGCCCGGCCCCGACCATTCGTACGAAATACCGCCCGTGGCGCCGAGCGAAAGGATGCCGTTCAGGCAGGCAGCCCCGAGCAACGAAGCGGCAACCGGCGGGGTCGGCTCGACATGCAACAGGTATGATGCCGAAGCCGAACAGTTGTTCTGAGAGGCGGTGACGGTATAAACAGCGGGAGCGGTGGGAGACACCGAAACGGTGGACTGTGTTCCTCCAGTCGACCAAAGATAGTCCGTACCTCCTTGGGCCGTCAAAACGGCCGTTGCGCCGGCGCATATCCAGGTCGGGGCAGTCACCGTAGGCGCTTGGAAAGGCTGGGGGCAAAGGACGGTGATGGTGAAAACCACCGTGTCCTTGGCCCCGTATTGATCCGTGTACACCAGCGTACCCGCCAGCGTGGAAGGCCAAAGGGCGGATAGATAATTCAGCCCCAATGTGTCGTTTTGCCACACCAGATCGAGCAGGGTATTGGGCGCATAGTTCAGCGTTATTCCCGCCGGATCGAACGGCTGGTCGTCGGTGAAAAACGGCTGGAAAGGAGAGGCCAAGAATGGCGTTCCCCCGTTGACCACCAGTGCTATGGTGTCCATTTGCGGAGGCTGGTTTTCATAGATCGACTCTACAAAAGCCACGCCCCAGTTGTATATGGGCTGCCCCGTGGAAATAGACGACCAAGAAGTGGTGGTGTCGCTGTCCCGTATGTTGCCGCCTTGAAGGGCAGGCTGTGCGTTGCTCATTCCGCCTACAAGACCGTAAACCGGCCGCGCCGAATAATGCACCACTTGGTCGGTTCCGGTAGGCAAAGCGTTCAAAGTCAATTTGATCAGGTCCGGCCCGACGATGGTCACATCTTGGACCCAAACCGAATTGCCGTTCCCGCCGGTCTGGAAAAACTGGAAGCCCTTGTTGATGCGATCGCTCCCATTGGCCCTTTCGGCCACAATGGTAACATCCATGGCAATAGGCGGCACCGGCACATGGTACCGAACATAAATGTCGCGGCTTTGCCGCACCACGGAAATGGGCATCAAGGGCGACCAATCTTCGCCCAAGACCAGTACTTTGTGCATCACTTTTCCGAAAAGTTCGCCGAGCCCTTTGTACCCTTCGTTGCTGAGATGGACATAATCGGGGGAGAAGAATTGATAGGTGGGACCCACCATGAACATCTCGTTGTCGTACATCCTGTGTGCATTCAGTTGCTGCGGGGCCATAAAGGCCGGCCCGCGCGAACAGGTCTGACTGAAAAACATCGGCAGGAAAAGGTTGGGGTCTCCCGTGAGTTGGCGCAGATCCTGCTGGTAGTCGTTCCGCAGCTCGTTCATATATCCCGGATACAGCAGGCTGTTGCCGGCTTGCACATCGCATTCGCCGTGCACGAGGGTAAGGGCTTTCGGTACATGGATCCAGCCTCGTGCAATCGCTTCTTGGCGCGCCGCTTGGACTTGATCTATCCCCCTGCTGTAGGCCGGCAGCGTGCCATTTTTCTTGATCATTGAATAACAGGCCCCTGAAATACCGTGGGCGCTGGCCGCCAATTTGACATGTGGCGGCAAACCATACGCCAACATCGTGGCAAGAGCACTGGTCCAAGGAGATTCCAGTCGGTTGGGGCCACTCAAAAAGGTCTCCCGCAGTGGAGTCAATGGGGCAAATCGTCCCTGTGGGCCCATGGTGCCGGATTGACCGGAGGCATCCGACAGCATAAATAGGTCGTTCGGATACGGGGCCGCGGTATCGATCGCCGGAAATCCCCTGACACCGATGGAAAGACTCTGGCCAGTCGAAAGGATCTGCCAAAGCCGAACGGTGTCAAGCCCCGGGGTGTCCAATGCAATTCGGGGAAGGTCCATCGAAACCGGGGTATTTCCACCAATGCCCATAAGACCGATAGGGAAAACTGAACTGGCAATCAAAAAGAACAGCAGACGAAACATGTTGGATGGCAATTGCTGGTATGGGTCGGCCAAAGATAAGAAAGTTTCTTCTGGGGGCTGAGACCTTTGAGTAAATCTAAGTTATAGCAGACAAAAGTTAAAAAAATAAATTTCATAAAAAATTGAAAAACAATTAAAATTGAAAAAGCGCTCGACAGCCCCACAGAATAGACCCAAATATATGAAAATAATTAAAATAATGTTAGTAAAATATCGGCCAAAGGACTTCAAAAGATTTTTATTCTCTTTTTCAATAAAATATAAATTAACCCAAAATTGTCGTTGGAAAAAATCTATAATGGCGGTCATTAGAGATTGCCGGTTGTAAAAATTTGAAACACAGGCTATAAAGTACAGTGCAGTTCCTCGAAAATCAAAGAACGATCTGTAAGGATTTCTTACGGCCCAGCCGGCCTTCGAGAAAATCCCGACAGCGCGGCTTTTGGTAGCGGGCCTGAGCGAAAAACCTGTTGGATGATTTGCGGCAAACGAGGTCGATCCTAGGCCAAAACGCAGCTCCGCAAATCGAGTTTTTTTTCGCGCCCGCGAACAAAAGACTCGCGCTGGCGCCGGATTTAATCGGGATTTACTTTGGTTTCTTTTTCTTTTTGGGAAGAAGAAAAAGAAAGTCCATCCAGGGACAAATCACCTTGCGAACCGTCCAAACGCTACCGCATAAAAAGTCCGATAAAGACCCAAATGGAGCAGATCTAAATAGTCTAATCACAATTTTGGGACGATAATTTTGGGATTAAGACACACCGTTTCAAATATCGATTTTGGGATTATTTTTGTAGGCTGAAATTTATTTTGCTTTACCTGCTTGTTCTTGAAAATGAAAAAATTTATCTACCTGCCTTTACTCCTTTTGTGCTTTACCCTTGGAGCCACCAATCCCACCTCCGTCCATACGCCGACGGAAGGTTTTTTTGAAAACAAGGGCCAAGTCAAACAGACCGACGGCCTACCGGCACCCTATGTGAGCCATCTGTTGGAGCGCGGGGGCGCCAAGATTTTCCTGCTCAAGCAGGGCGGCATTGCCTATCAGTTCGAGCGGTTACATTATCCGGAGGGATACGAAAAATTGATGGGAGAAAAATTTCCGGACCCCGAAAAAATGAAACAACGGGAAGAGCTTTCCCACCAAGTCCGGTTGGAAACTTACCGGATGGACGTGTACCTCGAAGGGGCCAATCCCAGCCCACGGATCGAGTCCGTGGGCCGCAGCGAGGACTACCTGAACTATTACAACCACGACGCCTTGGACGTGCACCACTACGAAAAAGTGGTGTTCAAAGAAGTGTATCCGCACATCGATTGGGTGGTCTATATCCAGGGCGATGGCATGAAATACGATTTTGTGGTGCGCCCCGGCGGCAACCCGGCGGACATCCGCCTGCGCTTCCAAGATCAGGAAGAACTGTACCTCAACCAGGCGGGCGAACTGGTCTTCGGCAACCGGATGGGGCGGTTCACCGAGCAGCGGCCCGTTTCTTTCCAAGGAAGCCATGAAATCGCCACGGCCTTTGTGTTGGAAGGCGATCGGCTGACCTTTCGGGTGGACGGCTACGACAAGACCCGGGAACTGGTGATAGATCCCTATCAGATCTGGGGTACATATTATGGTGGCAGTTTAAATGATTATGCAGTTTCCTGCAAAACGGATGCATCGGGAAATGTCTTTTTGGCTGGATCCACCGAATCCAATTCCGCAATATCGGCGGCGGGGGGATATCAGATCAGCATTGGTGGATCCGCGGATGCCTTTTTGGTCAAATTCAATTCTGCCGGCGTGCGCCAATGGGGCACTTACTATGGCGGCCCCGGTTATGAAGGAAACGGCTATTGTGCTATAAATGGCCAAGGCATCATTTTTCTGAGCGGTTATACCTACTCTGCGGGCAATATTGCTTTTTCAGGTCATCAGAACTCCCTCAACGGTGATGCAGATGGTTTTTTGGTCAAATTCGACGCAGCTGGTTTCCGAATTTGGAGCACCTATTACGGCGGCACCCTGGCAGATTATGCCTATACTTGTTCGACCGATGGCCTGGGCAATGCTTATTTGGCGGGGTACACCCGATCCACCAGCAACATAGCCCAAGGTGGGCACCAAAATACGCTGGTTGGAACTGCAGACGATGCCTTCTTGGTCAAATTCAACGGTTCCGGGCAACGGCAATGGGGCACCTATTACGGAGGTTCGAGTTATGATTACGGTTACTTTTGTAAGCCCGATGCTCAAGGAGACGTTTATTTGTACGGTTCGGCGACTTCTTCCGACAATATTGCTTTCGGAGGATTCCAAAACTCCTTGATCGGTATTCGAGACGGTTTCTTGGTCAAATTCAATGCTTCGGGCGTTCGAACTTGGGCAACTTATGTGCGCGGAAACAGTGACTACTTTGACGCTGGCGGCATGGATATCGATGCCCAAAACAATATCTATGTGGTCGGTAGGGGTTTCTCATGTCCCAATAACGTGTGCCGCAGCGATGCCTTTATGGCCAAATACAATTCTTCCGGCGTGCAACAGTGGCAGATTGCATACGGATCGGCCAGCGATGACGATTCGGGCGCGGATTGCGCGATCGATGCCCAAGGAAATCTGTATATGGCCGGAACAACCAGTTCCGTCACGGATATTGCCTACAATGGTCTGGTGATGACAGCCCCTGCCGAAAACAATGCATTTTTGGTCAAATTCAATGCTTCCGGACAACGGCAATGGGCCACTTATTTTGGCGGTTCCGGCGACGATTATGGCAATGCATGCGCCATTGACCCTCAGGGGAACATTTACTTGGCCGGCAATACCAATAGCGGGGCATTGGCAGTGACCGGAGGGCATCAAACAACCCTTGGAGGTGGAAGTGATGTGTATTTGGCAAAGTTTGCTTGCAGCGATTTCACGGCCAGCATTGCCGGTGCCGGCAGAATCTGCTACGGCGCCAGCACTACCCTTGTCGCATCCGGCGGCACCAATTACGCTTGGCAGGGCGGTCCGTCAACCGCTGCTTTTACCATTTCGCCGACGGCTGCCCAGACATTTTCCGTGACCGCGACCAACAACAACGGATGTGGCTCCATTGTACACCATAATGTGGATGTCACCAATGTCGTGTTCACGAACACGACTTCGACGTCCTGCCCTTTCCAACCGACCGGTACCGCAACCGTCTATCCATCGGGAGGCCAATCTCCGTATTCGTACCTGTGGCCGAACGGGCAAACCAATGCAACGGGCACCGGTCTTGCTCAAGGGTTGAACTCTGTGACCGTATCGGATGCTATTGGATGCACAGCATCGAGCACGGTATCGATCGCCACTTCGCCCGGGCCCAATATCGCCACGGACGGCGTGTTGCCGACCAGTTGCAACAGCGGCAACGATGGTGGCGTACAGATCACCGTTACGCCTCCCACCCAGACCACCCAGTCCCTGAATACAAGTTTGAACACGCTCAACGGCTCCGTGGGAGGGCAAATGTTCGATGTTTCCATCAACAGAACCCTGAGTATCACGGGCTTGGCCTTGAACTTCAACGGTACTTCATCGGGCACCATGTTTTTTTACTACAAAACGGGTTCCTATGTCGGGAACATCGGCCCGGCCCAAGGCTCATGGATCTTGGTGGCCACCCTGCCGGTCACCGGCGCGGGGGCCAACAATCCGGTGACGGTCAATTTGCCCACCGCCCTTGATTTGGCACCGGGCAATTATGCATTTTATGTGGGCACTTATTCCCCCATGGCCGGTCTCAGGGTCACGGTCGGAACCGGCTTCGGCAATGTGTTTGCTTTCGACAACAATATATCGATTACAGATGCGACCGCTCGTTTGCAGGGCGCGGCCGGATTGGAATTCACGACTTCCTTCTACAATCAAACACCTTACAATTTTTCCGGATCCATCCTTTACCGTACCCCGACTCCCAGCACTTACACCTACCTGTGGAACAACGGGGCCAGCACGCAGGATATTTCCGGTTTGACCGCCGGCCAATACACCCAGACCGCTACGGATAATTTCGGTTGTGCGTTCACATCGTCTTACACTGTTGCAGAGCCAGCCCCCTTGGCAGTTGCTTTCAATACCTTAAATCCCACTTGTTTCAATATCAACAACGGACAATCAACAGCATCTGCATTTGGGGGCAATTCACCATATTCTTATCTTTGGAGCAACGGCTCAACTGGCTCTAACCTGAATGGGGTCCCCGCCGGAACCTATTCGGTGACGGTGACGGACAACAAGGGCTGTACGATTTCCGCCTCCGCGACGCTGGTGGTGCAAGATGTCACTCCACCGGTCATCGCATGCCCGGGCTTCCGGACCCAATCCGGCAACGGCACCGTGGCCCTCGGCAACTACATTGCTCAGGCCACGGCCACCGATGATTGTTCGCTCTCATCGGTCACCCAATCGCCCGCTCCGGGAACGCTGTATTCCAGTGCCCAAGTCGTGACGGTCGTGCTCACGGCCACGGATGCTTTTTCCAACACATCTACCTGTTCGTTCTTGGTCTCGATAGATGTATGCCCATCCGTCCCGGGCGTGATCTATGTGAACGACAACGCGCCCGGGGCCAACAACGGCACTTCTTGGACCAACGCCTACACCAGCCTCCAAACGGCGCTGACGGCCGCTGCCCCCGGCACCCAGATCTGGGTGGCCAGAGGCACTTACCGGCCCACCACGGGCATCGGCCGCACGGAAACCTTCTCGCTCAAATCGGGCGTGGCGGTGTACGGCGGATTCCCCGACAACGGCACCGGCTGCACCCTCTCGCTGCGCGACTGGCAGGCCAATCCCACCATCCTTTCGGGCAACATCGGCAACCCGGCCCTGTCGAACGACAATTCCTACCGCGTCGTGACCGCCCTCAACGTGGGCGCCGGAGCGGTATTGGACGGATTCCACATCGTGGACGGCTATTCCAACAGCAACGGGGCCGGGATCTTCGTGCAGAGTTCCGGCGGTGGCACGCCCTCCACCCCGAATTTTGCCCGATTGCGGGTGGCCGACAACTACGCCACGGCAAAAGGCGCCGGCACTTATCTGTATGCGTTGAGCGGCGGAACTGCACAACCGGTTTTCAACGAAGTGACTTTTGAGGACAACTACGCTTTCTTCGACGGCGGCGCCCTGTGCGCCATGGCCCAGGGCGGAACGCTCCAGGCCTCGTTCACGGGCTGCGTTTTTTCCCAAAACCAAACGCCCCAAAAAGGCGGGGCCTTCTACCATTGGGCAACTACAGGCGGAACTTCCACCCTGAACTTCTCGGCCTGCACGTTCGACCAAAACTCCGCGGGCGCGTTGGGCGGCGTCGGCTACAGTTTGTCCCGCGGCGGCGCTGCGCTCACCGTTTCGGCCACCGACTGCGAGTTCACGGCCAATAGTGCCCCCACCGGTGGCGCGCTCTACCAATATGCAACCGGCGGGGGCGTGAACCTGCTGGCCACCCGCTGCCTGTTTTCCGGAAACACGGCGCCGGGCAACAACGGCGGCGCGCTCTCTTTCTTTGCGGAATATTCCGGTGGAAACAACAACGCCACCATCTCGGCTTCGACCTTCGAAAACGATACCTCCGCTTTCGGCGGGGCTTTGTATGCGATCACCATGCGGGCCGGGCTCACCAACCTCCAGGTTTCCGGGACCCGTTTTTCCAACAATTACGCCTCGCAAAACGGTGGAGCCGCGGCCCATTTCACGCAGCATGTGGGATCCAGTTCCACCTTGCAATTCACCAATTGCGTTTTTTCCAACAACCTGGCACTGAAATCCGGCGGAGCCTTTTACATCAACCCCAACAACAGTTCGCCCATGACCACGGGGCTGCAGAACTGTACCTTGTTCGGCAATTCCGCCGGTACGGGCGGCTGTGCCTACAACATCGCGGCCACGGCAACATCCAACCTGACCATGCGCAACTGCATCGCGCGCAACAACCCCGCCACCGATGCCAGCAGCCGTACATTCGTGAATATGGGCCCCATGGCCAACCTGTCTTTTGTGCACAATCTGCTGGATGCCGTTCCTTGTTCGACCGTTGTCATCGGCAGCGGGGTGCTGACCTGCGGGGCGGGCAACCTCGCCGGATCGCCCGGATTCGTCAACGCCGCTGCGGGCGATTTCCATCTGACGGCCTCGTCGTCGGCCGTCAACGCCGGACAAGCGGCCGGAGCACCGGCGACAGACTTCGACGGCTCGCCGAGGCCCCAGGGCGGCGGCGTGGACATGGGCGCATTCGAGTTCGGTGGCGCAAGGCCGCAAGCGCGCGTGGCGGCCAAGGACGAAATGCACGGGGCCAGCGTTTTCCCCAATCCCACGACGGGAGATTTCACCGTGACCTTTGAGCAATCTTTCACGGGCCTCGCGCAACTCTTCGACCCACAGGGCAGAATGGTGGCCGCCATGCGCATCAACGGACAAACACAGGCCGAGTGGTCTTCTGCGACGGTCCTGGCCGCCGGACCTTACCTGTTGCGCCTCACCGACGAGGCTGGGCAAGTACAGACCCTGCGCGTGGTGGTGCAGAAGCCGTGAGGAAGTGACGGAATAAAAAAACGCCCTGCGAAATTGCTGTTCGCAGGGCGTTTTTTATGAACCCAAAATTGTCATTGGGATAAATTTCTAATGGCGGCCATTAGAAAATAATGGATGTAAAAAATTGAAATACAGCTCAAAAAACACCATTGATGTCGCCGAAAAT
>JBEIJQ010000020.1:0-27969 GCA_040380145.1 Lewinellaceae bacterium
AGTAAACATCGTTTAGGGCGTGGACTACCAGGGTATCTAATCCTGTTTGCTCCCCACGCTTTCGTGCCTCAGCGTCAATTTAGGTCCAGCAAGCTGCCTTCGCAATCGGTGTTCTACGACATATCTATGCATTTCACCGCTACATGTCGCATTCCGCCTACCTCAACCTAATTCAAGTAACGCAGTATCAATCGCACGCCCGCCGGTTAAGCCGGGGAATTTCACGACTGACTTACGCCACCGCCTACGCACCCTTTAAACCCAGTGATTCCGGATAACGCTTGCACCCTCCGTATTACCGCGGCTGCTGGCACGGAGTTAGCCGGTGCTTATTCGTCTGGTACCGTCAAATACTCTTAAAAGAATACATTTCTTCCCAAACAAAAGCAGTTTACAACCCATAGGGCATTCGTCCTGCACGCGGGATGGCTGGGTCAGACTTGCGTCCATTGCCCAATATTCCTTACTGCTGCCTCCCGTAGGAGTCGGGTCCGTGTCTCAGTACCCGTGTGGGGGGCCACGCTCTCACGCCCCCTACTGATCGTCGGCTTGGTAGGCCGTTACCCCACCAACTACCTAATCAGACGCACACTCATCCCCAGGCGACGTATCTTTCATCGGCTCTCCATGTGAAATGCCGATCTCATGCGGTATTATTCGCAGTTTCCCGCGACTATCCCACTCCCAGGGGCAGATTGTGTACGCGTTACTCACCCGTGCGCCACTCTCTCCGGGGCGAACCCCGAATACCGTTCGACTTGCATGTATTAAGCCTGCCGCTAGCGTTCATCCTGAGCCAGGATCAAACTCTCCATGGTCTTTAACTCTTTCGAGTTTTTCGACGCATACGCTCTCTTGTTTCCTCGGAATGCCTCTCGGCATCCCGCACTTACCTTACTTCTCTCCCCCGCAGTGTCAATGAACTTTCTCGGCCTCGCAATCCCCTCGCGGAAACCCGCTCGGCCTATCCAAAACCAGCCTTCGCCGGATCTGTTTTCTCTCTGTCGTTCGCCCCGTTTCCGAAACGCGGATGCAAAGGTAAGAAGGTTTTTCTTTTCCGCAAGTACCCAGACAACTTTTTTTCAAAAAAATTTCTGGAACCGCTTCTCTCCCCAACCCTCTCTGCAACCATTCTCTCTCGAACGGGACGCAAAGGTAAGACCACTTCCCGAAATTCCAAGAACTACTCCAACTTTTTTCGGATAATTTTCGAACAAAAGCTGTCAAAGACGCCAGTTCAATGTCTTGCGCACATCCTCTCTGAACGATCGGGGTCAAAAAAGGGTTTTATGCCTTTACATAAGCCCCAAAACAACCGTCGCATGTCCAAGATCAAAAAGTCTTTCTTCTGCCAATCCTGCGGTGCGGCCAGCGTCAAATGGGAGGGCCGCTGCCCTTCTTGCGGGGAGTGGAACACGCTCGTGGAGGAAATCGTGCTCAAGGAAGATGCCGCCGAATCGGCCAAGCGGCCTTGGCGCAAATCCGGCGGGGGCGCTCGCGAACAAGCACGGCCGACCCCCATCGGGGAGATCGCACTGGGCAACACCCTGCGGCTGGAAACGCCCGACCGCGAATTCAACCGCGTTTTGGGCGGCGGCATCGTGCCCGGCTCCCTGGTGTTGATCGGCGGCGAACCGGGCATCGGAAAATCGACCCTGTTGCTCCAGATCGCCCTTTCGCTTTCCCACACTATATTATATGTGTCGGGCGAAGAAAGCGAAGAGCAGATCAAGATGCGCGCAGTGCGCCTGCCGTTCGAAAACGACCGCTGCTACCTGCTGGCCGAAACGAACATTTCACATGTGCTGGCCCAAGCCGCCGAGATGCGCCCCGACCTGTTGGTGATCGATTCCATCCAAACACTCTCTTCGCCCCTGCTGGATTCCACTCCGGGCAGCGTTTCCCAAGTGCGGGAATGCGCGGGCGAACTGCAGCGCTTCGCCAAGGAAACCCACATACCCGTTTTCTTGGTGGGCCACATCACCAAGGACGGTTCGCTCGCCGGCCCCAAACTGCTGGAACACATCGTGGATGCGGTCCTCCAATTCGAGGGCGACCAGCATTACACCTACCGGATCCTGCGGACGATCAAAAACCGCTTCGGATCCACGCACGAACTGGGTATCTACGAAATGCACGGCGGCGGACTGCGGGAGGTGGCCAATCCTTCGGAACTGTTGCTTTCGCAGAGTTCGGAGGAACTGAGCGGCTCCACCGTGGCCGCGATGCTCGAAGGACAAAGGCCGATGCTCATCGAAACGCAGGCCCTCGTCAGCACAGCGGTCTATGGCACGCCGCAGCGCTCCGCCACGGGCTTCGACCTGCGCCGCCTGAGCATGCTGCTGGCGGTCTTGGAAAAAAGGTGCGGGTTCCGGTTCGGGCAGCACGATGTGTTCCTCAACATCGCGGGCGGGATCCGCGTGGACGATCCGGCGATCGATCTGGCCATCGTGGCCGCCCTCATCTCTTCGCTCGAGGACGTGGCCGTGCCCGGAAATGTCTGCATGGCCGGCGAAGTGGGCCTGTCCGGCGAGATCCGCGCGGTCAACCGGATCGAACAGCGCATCCTCGAAGCCGACAAACTCGGTTTCGAACGCATTTTTCTCCCCAAATACAACCTCAAAGGACTCGACCCGGGGCGGCACCCGATCGATATCGTGCCGGTAGCCAAGATCGAAGACCTCTATCGGGGACTTTTCGCTTGACCCGAAACTTCGCATCGCCCGGTAATTTTCGTATTTGTTCGAGCCCACAACAGGATTGCTCTTCCGACGATTTGTTGACGATCAAACGCATTTTTTTCTTTTTTTTAAGAAAAAAATAAAAATTGCCGTCGAAAAAAATAAAATCCGTCGAAGCGGCAGGCCTGTAGCAAATAGCAGCATCCTGTCGTCGAAAACCGATCCGCAAAAAGTGCCGGTACACAGCCTGAAATTTTGTTTGGGCCGGATCGTCGCCGGGAACGGCCCACAGAAGGATTTTTTGTCCTTTTTGCGGATTAAGGGCTTATCTTTGCGGCCATGCAGCGACCCAAAAACATCGTCGTCTTGGTGGCCGACAGTCTGCGCTACGACAGTGTGTACGAAACGGGCATCGGCCTCCCGTACGCGGAAAAACACGGGGTGCAGTTTACGGAGGCGCGTTCGGGCGGATGCTGGACGCTTCCCGGTACAGCATCGTTGTTCACGGGCCTCCTGCCGCACGAACACGGCGCCACCGAGCAGACCCGTGGCATACACGGGCATGTGCCCACTTTGGCGGAGCAAATGCAGATCGCCGGGTACAAGACCTATCAGATCACGGCCAACATCGCCACCACGGAGATCTTCGGGCTCGACCGGGGCTTCGACGAGGTGCACCGCATCTGGAAGCATGTGGACCCCAAGTTCAACGCGCTCCAAAAATTCCTGGTGCTGATCGGCAAGCCGCGCCTGCGGGAAAAACTGATGTCGAGGGACATGCTGATGAACAAAATGTCTGCCGACATCGACATGTCGAAGACTTGGCTTCAGAGCACCCACGAGGATGTATTCAACATGGCGCGCCGCATCTTGGCGCAAAACGAATCCAAAGGGCAGGGCAGTTTCCTGTTCCTCAACCTGATGGAAACGCACTTCCCCTACCATGTGGCGCCCACCTTCCAGCTCACGGGCGACGGCCTGCTGGACAAGGTGCGGGAGGTGGTTTCGCTGTTCCACTTCGTCAACCAGACTTTTTTGGTGCGCGGCGAGCAGAACATATCGCGCCGGCAGCTCGATGTGCTCAAAGACCGCCAGCGGGCGGCCTGGCGCTCGATGGCCTCAGTAGTGGACGGCTTCCTGCGGGAGCTGCACGAAAATACCGGCAACCTGGTCGTCTTTTTGGCCGACCACGGCGAAAACTTCGGGGAATCCGGTTGGACATACCACTTCAGCAACGTGACCGATGCGGGCAACAAAGTGCCCCTTTTTTATCTGGACCACGAGCCGCGGCCCGCGGGAACCGTTTCGACCCCGATCGGCACGCGGCATCTGTACGATACCATTTTGAAGGCCGCAGGCCGTCCCACAAAGGGCCCCGACCTGTTCGACGGCGCCGGGCGGGCCTGGCCGGTGATGTCATCTTATTGGTACAACAACCGCGGAAAGACCCATCCGAGTTTCCTGTACAACCAAATGGCTTTTTTGAGCCGGCCCAATCGGTTCATGCTGCGCAACAACGAGTGGTACCAAGCGCCGTTCGAAACGGACTACGACGAGCCGCAATACCAAAAGCTCCCCGCCGGGGTGGATCCAGTGGAGGAAATGGTGTTCGATGCCGAACAAAAGAAGTATTACCGGCAAGTGGTGTCGGACTTCCGCGCTTTTTCCTCCAAGATAAAATTTTACTCCTGATCTTTTTTGGCGACCGACATCCGGGACGCGCCACCTTTGCCCCTTAAATTTTTCATCTGAAACCATGGACGTCAAGTTGTTTTCCGGTACGGCATCGAATTATTTGGCCGAAAAGATCGCCGATTACTACGGGCAGCCGCTGGGCAATCTGGCCGTCCACCGGTTCAGCGACGGAGAATTCCAGCCCAATATCCTCGAATCGGTCCGCGGCTCGTACGTGTTTTTGATCCAATCCACTTTCGCGCCGTCCGACAACCTGTTCGAACTGCTGCTGATGATCGACGCGGCCCGCCGGGCGTCGGCCGGGTACATCACGGCGGTGATCCCCTACTTCGGCTATGCGCGCCAAGATCGCAAGGACAAACCCCGTGTGGCCATCGGCGCCAAACTGATCGCCAACATGATCGCCGCGGCAGGGGCCAACCGGATCATGACGATGGACCTCCACGCCGACCAGATCCAGGGTTTTTTCGACATTCCGATGGACCACCTGCGCAGCGAGGCCATCTTTTTTCCCTATGTGGACGAACTGGACATCCGCAACGTGGTCTTCGCCTCTCCCGATGTGGGCAGCACCAAACGCGCCAGGGCCTATGCTCAACACTTTGGCACCGGCCTGGTCATCTGCGACAAGTACCGCCGCCGCCCCAACGAAGTGGCCGAAATGAACGTGATCGGCGAGGTGGCCGGCCGCGACATCATCATCGTGGACGACATCGTGGACACCGCCGGAACTCTCTGCAGCGCCGCCAAGGCGATGATGGAAAAAGGCGCCAAAAGCGTCCGGGCCTTCTGTACCCACCCCGTGCTTTCCGGAAAGGCCTACGAAAACATCAATTCCTCCGAACTGACAGAACTGGTCGTCTGCGACACCTTGCCCGTGCGCGACGCGTCCGACAAAGTGAAGGTGCTTTCTTCCGCCAAACTCTTTTCGCGGGCCATCCGGAACATGCACGAGCAGCGCTCCATTTCCGCACTTTTTGTGGACAAGAAAAAAGATTGAAAAAAATTGGAAAATCCCGGCGGCGGCAATTACCTTTGCAACCGCTTTTGAAATAACGTATTTATCAGCTCGCATTTATCAGTCATGCAAACCGTTGTCATAGAAGGATCTTCTCGCTCCGCGCTCGGCAAAAAGGCCTCTGCGGAAGCCCGTCGTTCGGGCTTGGTGCCCTGCGTCATTTACGGCGGCAGCTCCAACGTACAGTTCACGGCCCCCTTGTTGGCCTTCCGTTCTTTGGTGTACACGCCCGACTTCAAGATCGCCCAAATCGATGTGGAGGGCCGTTCTTACCGGGCCATCGTCAAGGAAATACAGTACCACCCGCTGACCGACACCATCACGCACATAGACTTCATGGAGTTGGTGGACGGTCGCACCATCCGCGCCGCAGTGCCCGTTCGCGTGATGGGTTCCTCCGTCGGAGTGAAAAAAGGCGGCAAACTTTCCCAATCCGTTCGCAAGGTCAAGATCAAGACCACGCCGGAAAAACTGGTGGACTCCTTGGAAGTGGATATCACCGAGCTTGACTTGGGCAAGTCTGTCCGCGTCCGCGATATCGTGGTGCCAGAAGGCGTCGAGGTACTCAACGCCCAATCGCTCCCCTTGGCTTCGATAGAAATCCCGCGCGCCCTCCGTTCGCAGCAAGCAGAAGAGGCCGCAGCAAGCAAAAAGAAATAAGGGATCTTTTCCCCGACCGCTTCTACGGCTACCTTTTCCAAGGTAGCCGTTTTTTGTTGTTGGCAGGGCCCAAAAATGTCCGTATCTTGCGCAATAGATTTTTCGGGCCGCCCCGGCGGTGAAAGGCACCGTTTTTTTTTTGAATTTTGCGAAAAATCCCCTTGAGGGGAAACTCCATACGATGAAACTGTTCAATTTTTTCAAGCAAGAAATCGCCATTGACCTCGGAACGGCCAATACGCTGATCATCTACAACGACAACGTGGTGGTGAACGAGCCGTCCATCGTGGCCATCAACCGCCGTACGGGCGAGACCATCGCCGTTGGGTCGAAAGCCATGCAGATGCACGAAAAGACCCATGAGAACATCAAGACCATCCGTCCCCTCAAAGATGGCGTGATCGCCGACTTCGAAGCAGCGGAAAACATGATCGAGGGGCTGATCAATATGATCGGCGCCAGAAAAAGATTTTTCAACTACATCAAAATGGTGATCTGCATCCCATCGGGCATCACCGAAGTGGAAAAGCGCGCCGTTTTCGACTCCGCCGAGCACGTGGGTTCCCGGGAAACCTATCTCATCCACGAACCGATGGCCGCAGCCATCGGCATCGGTCTCGATGTACAGGAGCCCGTGGGCAACATGATCATCGATATCGGCGGCGGAACCACCGAAATCGCCGTGATCGCCCTTTCCGGCATCGTTACCGACCAGTCTATCCGCACCGCCGGCGATGAGTTCACACTGGAAATCATGAACTACCTGCGCCGTACGCACAACATGCTCATCGGCGAGCGCACGGCGGAACAGATCAAGATCCATGTCGGGTCCGCCCTGCAAGACCTCGATTCACCGCCGTCCGATTATCCGGTCAACGGCCGAGACTTGATGACGGGCATCCCCCGCCAGATCACGGTCACCTATTCGGAAATCGCGAATTGCCTCGACAAATCCATTTCCAAGGTCGAGGACGCCATCCTCAAAGCCCTCGAAAACACGCCCCCCGAACTCGCCGCCGACATCTACCGGACCGGTCTGTATCTCACCGGCGGCGGCGCGCTTTTGCGCGGACTCGACAAACGGATCGCTCAAAAGACCAAGTTGCCCGTGCATGTGGCTCCGGATCCGCTCAAGGCCGTGGTGCTCGGCACCGGCATCGCCCTGAAAAACACCGATAAGTACTCCTTTTTGATCACCCAGAAAAACGCCTGATCCGCGAACGAT
The DNA here is from genome assembly GCA_040380145.1 of Lewinellaceae bacterium. Classification (GTDB taxonomy): domain Bacteria; phylum Bacteroidota; class Bacteroidia; order Chitinophagales; family Saprospiraceae; genus JBEIJQ01. The sequence goes on from JBEIJQ010000020.1 coordinate 7,280, forward strand.
CGGTGAACCGACATGCGCAACCTGCTCCTCTTTTTTGTCAGGTTCAATGGTTTCTTTCTGTTCGTACTGCTGGAAGCGATCGGGCTGTACTTGTTGGTACAGGAACGTAACCCCAAACAACACGCGCATTTTGCCGCCACGACCAACCGCGTCGTGGGTTTTTTGACCGAAAGGTTCAGCCGCGTGACCCGCTTTTGGGCACTGGAAAACGAAAACAAACGGCTGGCCACCGAAAACAAACAGCTCCACGAAAAACTCCGCAGCGCCTACTTCGACGATCGGGTGCAACGGGACACACTGGAAACCGATTCCGTCCGCTATCGATTCGTGGTTGCCGAAGTCGTGGACAACTCCACCTCGCGGCTCAACAATTACCTGCTGCTCAATAGAGGGGCCACCCACGGCATCCGGCCCAACATGGGTGTGATCAATGGATCGGGCAGCGGAGTGCTCGGCATCGTGCGCAGCGTTTCGAACAATTTTTCGACCGTGATGTCGGTGCTGCACATGGACACGCACATCAGCGCCAAGTTGCGGCGAAGCAATTTCTTTGGCACCCTCGGCTGGGACGGGCGCAGCGCCCGACACCTCGTACTCGAGGCCATCCCCAAGCACGCCGAAGTGATCAAGGGCGACACCGTGGTCACCAGCGGTTTTTCGGGCATTTTCCCCAAAGACGTGGTGGTAGGTGTAGTGGACACCTTCTGGCTCGAGCCCGGCAGCAGCTTTTACACCATCGGCGTCCTGCTCAGCGGCGACATGTCGAGCACCGGTTACGGTTTCGTGGTCGAGGACATGATGGAAAAAGAAGTGAAAAGCATGGTCGAACAGCTGGAAAAAACAGACGCGGAATGACCAATGTACAGATCGCCAATGTGGTGCGCGGCATTTTGCTGCTCCTTTTCCAGGTACTGGTCCTGAAAAACGCCTGCGACAATGTGCCCAAACTGCAGTTGTTCCTGTATCCACTGATCGTGCTCCAACTTCCTTTTCGGACCCCGCATTGGGCCCAGTTGGCGGTCGGTTTTTTCGTGGGACTGACGATCGACATGTTTTATCAGTATATGGGCCTGCACACATCGGCCCTTGTCTTCACCGCTTTTTTGAGGCACTATCTGTGTACCATCATGGAACCACGGGGCGGATACGAGCTGGACGAGTCTCCGACAAAGGCCAGCATGGGCGCACAGTGGTTTTTTCAGTTCACGGGCATACTGATGTTCGTGCATATTTTCGTTTACTATGTCCTCGAACGCCCGGGAATCAACCTCGATGTGCTTTTGCGCATCGTTTACGGGTACGGCGTTTCGATGTTTCTGGTACTGCTGTACGCCTATTTGATCAATCCCAAACGATGACCGTACCGCGTCTGACCGTAGGGCTTTTGGGGTGTTTTTTGTTGCTGTCCGGCGCCTTGGCCGCACAGCCGGCCCCGATCGTGTTGCAGTGCGCCAACCAGTCGGGTGGCGGCAACAATGAATTGGTCTGGCTGCCCGATACGCCGGCCTGCGCGAATTTCGACGGCTATATCGTGTTTGCCTCCACCTCGGCAAACGGTCCGTTCGCGGCCGTGGACACGATCCCCGATCCGTTGCAGAGCCAATGGGTACACGCCAATGTGAATACCCCGGGGGGCGTTTGGCATTACTACTTGGTGCAATCTTGCGGGGGAACGCTCTCGCCGCCGTCCGATACGCTCGACAACCAAGTGCCGGTACGCCCCGTCATAGAAGCAGTGACGATCGTGAACGGCCAACCCCTGATCGTATGGCAGGCGGGAATTTCGCCCGAAACGGCGGCCTATGTGGTGTACATCGAAAGCCCCCCTGGTTCCGGCGCCGATGTGGTGGTGGACACGGTCTGGGGAGATACTTTTTATCTGCACACAGGTGCCCAAGCCACCCAACGCCCCGAGCGATACCGGGTGACGGCCATGGATGCCTGCGGCGAGGAAAGCCTGCGCAGCACCCCGCACAAAACCATGCTGCTGACCCAAACCACCGACCGCTGCACGCGGGAAGTGCGCCTCGCTTGGACCCTCTACGAGGGCTGGGCCAGCGGCATCGGGCGGCACGAAATCTGGTTGTCCTCCAACGGCGCACCGGCCCAATTGCTGGATTCCCTGCCGGCATCGGCCACTTCTTATGTGCACACGGCCGCCGATGGCGATACGCTGTGCTTTGACGTGCGGGCTATCCGCAACGGGGTCCAAGTACGCTCGGCCTCCAACGAGGTCTGTCTGGTGCCGGTCGTGAACCGTCCGGTGGCTTACAACCTCTCGCTGAACGCCTCCGTGGCACCCGCCAATAGCGGCGTGGATTTGACTTGGCTGGCCGACAACCGTGCCGACATCGCCTCGGCAACGGCTTGGGCCGCCCCGCCCGGACAGGTTTTTTCTCCATTGCCCGCACCGCCCCTGCCATTGCCCGCTCCTTACAACGACTTCGCCACCGTTCCGGGTTTTGCCGACGGGCCGATGTCGTACGTGCTGCAGTTGACAGATTCCTGTGGTACGGTTTCCGGCTCCGATACGATGCGCACGGTTTTCCTGCAAGCGGTCTCGGGGGGCAATTTCACGAACATCCTCGCCTGGACGCCTTGGGTGCCGGCCGCCGGCAACCTGCTCGGATACGAAGTCTGGCGGCAGATCAACGGCGCGGCCTCCCTGAAAACCACGCTGCCCGCGACCGCCGACCAGTTCATCGATCCCGTGGATCCGGATACCGAGGCCGATGCAGAACTGTGCTATTATGTGGTGGCACTTTCCGAGGTGCTCCTGCCCGACAGTTCGCTGCTGCCCGTCGAAACCCGATCCAATACGGCGTGTGCCGAACAAGAAGCCTTTTTGTGGGCGCCCAGTGCATTTGTGCCGGTGTACGGCAGCCCCAACGCCGAATTTCGCGTGATTACCCTCTTCGGCGCGACCGGTGAATTTTCCCTGCAGGTATTCGACCGCTGGGGCGGCCGGGTCTTTGTTTCTGCCGATGCGGGCTTGGGCTGGGACGGCTCCAAAAACGGCGAGCCGCTGCCCGCCGGGGTTTACACATGGCTCGTCCGATTGGTCCGCCCGGACGGACAAGAAGTCCAGCAAACGGGTTTTGTAGCCCTGATCCGCTGAAGATCTTACATCTGGACCGATCCTTTTCCCACAGAATTTCGGGGATGCTTTTTTACCAAAAAAAAACCGACCCGACAACTATCGGTCCGCCCGGCTCCATGCGAGCCACGAAGCAGCCGATAAGGCTGTCAGGCAGTGGGCGGCGTACCAATAAAAACCGGCTCCGGGGCGGGCATCGGTGAAGCGCTGGGCGTCCATCAGCCAAAAGGCCAGCAGCAGCGATGCCACGAACACTTCCGTCATGGCCCATTTGGACAGCAAGGCGCACGCGCGTTCCAAGCGGACGGCCATCCGTTTTTCTGTGATCCAAACGGATACTCCCTGCATGAAGATGTTGGCCACCGGCAGCAATACAGAAGTGAGCAGCACCAGGGTGGCAGGCCATCCCAAGCCCTTTCGGAACAAAACGGCCGTTGCTTCCAGCAGGCTGTGGCTGCCCTCGAACAGGGTGTACCGGCCTGAAACGGGCAAATTGGCCGCCGAAAGATCCAATTTCACGGACAAATGCAGTATCGGCAGCGAAAGGCCCGGAAACAGACATCCGAGCGAGCAGAGCAACAGCGCTGAGACGAGGGTTTTACGAACGTTTCTTTCGCTATTCATAGCGTTTCACCAAGGTCGCATAATCGTCGTAGGCGGCGTTGTCTTTGGGGAGTTCGAGGAGCGGGAGCAATTCGTCCGCGTACATTTCCTCGAGTGCCCCGACGGTATCGGCCGTGCGAATTTCGATTTTGCCGTTGTCGAGTTGAGCCCGGCGCCAGTGGAAGGTAGCCTCCATTTTTTCCCAGATCCTGCGGTTGGTTTCCACATGGTCCAGTTCGTCGCGCGGGACTTCCGCTTCGGCAAAGGCCCGGTTGTTGCGGGCGAACAGGAGGCCGTCGTGGATGATGAAATAGCCGGTGTGGGGCCAGTAGCCGCTTTCCCCTCCCAACAAGCGCGAATAGAGCACCAGTTGAAGATCCTGCTCGTTTTTGATTATGTCCTTGTATTTCTTTTTTCCAGACCATTTGAGGTCCAAAATGGCCTTTTCGCCGGAATCCTTGTACAACACCAGATCCACGTAACCGGTCACCGGCACATCCGCAAAACGGCCCTGTACCGGCATTTCTGTCCCCATGACCTTCCAGCCGTTTTTTTGGATGGCGTTCACCAAGGTCCACGCGGCCCTTTTGAGGGTCCTCACGAAGCCGGCGCGTTCCGGTTCACGGCCATACAAGAGCAGCACGGCGCCTTCTTGTTCCAACAGATCCCCGATGCGCCCGTCCAACCATTGCTCGATCTCGACTTGGGTCCACCGGGATCGGTTTTCGCCGAAGAGCCACTGGAAAGCCCGATGGGCCAAGTTGCCCATCAACTGGTGGTCGCGCGCGACGCTTAGGATCGAGGATTTGTAGAGCGACAGCCGGTGTTGGAACACCCATCGGTAGGGGTAGTGGAAAAGCGCGCTGAGGGAGGTGAACGATTCGGTTTCCCTTGGGGGCAAAAGTTCGCTGCGGTCCAAATACAGAACGGGAGGCGGGGGCTCGATCGGGCGGAGGGTCAGGGGCCGGTTTTCTGGCAGGCGGAGTGCCCCTCCCGGCAGCGTCCGATCGGCCAATTGATCGGAACGTAGGTGCACGCTGCATTTTTCCGAAAATTGCTTCCCGAAGCAAGCCGTGAGATCGCCCATGAGAGGGTGGGCGTGGGCAGGTTTGCCGTCGTGGTATTCGGGCACGACCAGCAGCAGGTGGCCCGTGGTGTGCAAGATCGGCCGCTTGCGGTTCCACAGCAGGCGGTCGCTTTCGCGCGCGGGCGTATCGGGCGGGCATCCAAGCGCGGTCAGGTAGGCGATTTCGTCGGCGTACCACCGGGGAAAAGAAGTGCCCGGATCGGTGCGGACGAAATTCCACCACAGCGTGTGCAAGCTGGGCCCGGCAAAGGCCCCGGACCGGTGCACAAAAGACAGATGACGGGCTTCCTCGTCTCGAAAGACCAAAGGCGAGGCTTCGTAAACCGTGCGCACGAGCCGTTCCAGTTCGAGGGCTTCGAGGTGGGTATGGTCATCGGGCAAGGCCGCGAGCAGTTCCACCAATCGGGTGGCTTGGTCGCAGAGCACCGAAACGGTCTGGGAATTTCCGCCGGTTTCCTCGACCCGCTGTTTGGCCCAGGCCGCCAGCCGGGCATACAGCTCGAAGGCTTCTTCCCGGGCCGCGAGAGCTCCTTCCGGCACACGGGGGCGTTCGAACCAGAACGCGTAATCATCGCGAATCTTTTCGACCCGTCGGGTTTTGGCTTCATCGCCTTCGGCTTCTTCGAAGCGTTGGCGGAAAAAGGCTTCGATGTTTTTTTTCCAATCCTCCCCGAGCAGCCCGGGGCGCTGGGAAATTTCGCGGGCGATGATTTTGGCCAGCGCGGGATCCAGGGGCGTTTCGGGCAAGGTGAGAAATTCGAGCAGGCGATATGGATTGACCGGCTGCCACAAAAAGGCCTGGACCAGTTTGATGGCCTGCTGGACGGGACGGGCCAACGACGCCGATCGGATGCCGAGACTGGGCAACCCCTCGTGGATGAGAGCGTTGTCGAGCACCCGGTTTTTTTCCGGTATCAGACACACGGGGCGGAAGTCGGGGTTTTCCGCGAAGGCCCGGGCCAAGTGTTCCGCCGCCGCGGTTTCTCTTTTGGCGCGGAGCATCAAAATGCTCCCGTCGCCCCGGAAAGCACAAGGGGCATCTTCCTTTTTTTTCAACAAAAACCGTTGAAAAACAACCAAATCGGAATCCCCTTGAGGTTCGGGATCGGACAAATGCCGGATTTGGGCACCTTTTTCGGCCAAATCCCCGAAAAGCCGGGCAAAGTGATCGGGCAGCAGTTCGGCCGGTTCGTGCAGCCAGATCGTGCCGAGCGGGAAATCCCGTTCGGGCAATACGCGCACGACAGCCATCCAGCGATCGGCAAAGGAAGGTTCGAGCCGAAGCCGGAGATCTTCCTTCCAGCACCGCTCCACCTGCGCCAGGGTGCGCAAACGATTCGGCGCGTCCGCATTTTCCGAAAAATCCCAGCCCGCGAGGACCAATTCGTCGCGGCGGTCCAACAGGGTCGAGGCCGTTGCCAGCCCGTCGGCGCGGAAAGAGGCCGCGTAGAAAGCCTCGGGACAATTTTCCAAATGGGCCGCGAGGGCCTGCCGATATTGCTCGGTGCGCAGATGTGCGTTGAGCGCCGGCCGCTGCAGCCCGCACTGCACCTCGAGGAAGCCGAGCAGTTTTTGCGGCCCGAAAGCGGGCAGGGAATCATCCCCGGCGGCCAAGTCGCCCGAACCGGAAAATTCCGGCCAGACCCGGTCGTCGAAAGACAATCCGAAACGAAAGGAAAACATCTGTTACTTGCCGTAGTTGTCGTTGAAAAATTTTCTGTAACCCGCCAGATCGCGGTTTTTGATGAGGGTGGTATAGTTTTCCTGTGAAATGGCGAACATCGTGTGGGGCGTGGCCGCCGGATCGAGGAACTCCGGTTTGCCCTTGCACTGCGCGACCCAGTCCATTGCTTTGGCGGCGTTGGCGAACTTGCGCACCGTCACCGAGGGCACCTCGTTGGCCAGCAGCAGCCCGGAAGCCTTGAGCTTGTCCACACTGTAGTACTTGTTGTTGTAATCCGTGATTTTGGCCTTGGCCTGGTCCATGTTTGCTTTTTTGTCGTCCAGCACCACGATCACGAAGTGGATGCTGTTTTCGTTGAAAACGAACACGTCTTGGGGCAGATCCTTGGGTTTTTCGATGCCCGGTTCGGAGGGATCTGCGGCCCCGGTGAGGTATTTGAGCATTTCGGCCGCTTTTTGGGCCTCTTCAGTATTGGGATAGGAAGTTTTGACCGCTTTGAGGGCCTTGATGCCCTCGTCTTTGCCGCGCAGGCCGCCGATGCACATGGCTTCGAGGAGGGCGAACTTGGGCCGCAGGTGGTTGTCTTTTCCGTACAGGCTGTCCACCGCTCCGGTGCGGGATTGGGCGTAGGCCTGCCCGTAATCGCTGCGCTGGAAACTGGCGAAGGCGGCGCGGTAATCGTCGTCGATGCGTTTGCGGCGGGCCTGGGCGTCGGTCAGGAAGCCAGGATCGTTGGCGGCGCGTGCGAATTTTCCCTTGGGAAATTTTTCTGTCAGTTCGCGGCGGTACTGTTCGGCCAGATCGTTTTTGCCGAGATCTTTGCAGATGATGAACAGGTAGTAGAGGGCCTCTTCTTCGTTGGCGTGGCCGGGAAACCGGCGCTGCAGGCCGGAGAGCATTTCGAAGGCGCGCTGGTTGTCCTCGATGCGGTCGCGGTACAATTTGCCGGCGAGGAACATGGCCTCTTGGATTTTTTTCTCGCAGGCCTTTTTTTGTTCATCGGTCTTGGGCACATCGGCGAGGATCTGCTCCACCTCGTCTTGGGTGACCACGGTGGGGGCGCCGTCCGCTTGTCCGTCCTTGGGTGCGTCTCCGCCTTGCTGCTGGTCGGACACATAGCGCCAGTTGTCGGCCAAGGGGCGGTTTCCCCAGCGTTTTTGGAATTCGCGCTGCCCTTTTTGCTTGGACTTGTCGTTGTAGAGCGGAAATTCCGATTTGGCCATGGCCACATTGGGGGCCGCGCCGCCGGTACCGGCCGGTTTGCCTGCCGCTGCGGCCTCTTCGCGGGCTTTTTTGAGACGTTTGGCGAGGGCCTTCTGCTCTTCGGGAGAAAGGTTGGAGATGCGCAGAAGGCTGTCTTGCAGCGCGATGGTCTCGAGGTTTACGGCGAGATCTTTGAGGTTGTTGCGTTCGCGTTCGGTGGGTTGGAAGCGTTCGTCGGCCTTGGCCATCACGGTGAGCGTGCTGTCCATGTAATTGACCGCGGGCACATACTCTTCGCGCTTGAGGAAGATCCGGGACAGTTGGTAATACGCTTCGGCTTTGAGGACGGTGTTTTCGGCATTGGCTGCGAGCGATCTGCGGAAGTTTTCCACGGCTTCGTTTTCCTTGCCGGCTTCGAGGGCCACTTGGCCGAGGGCGAAGTAGAGGCGGTCGCGGAACTCGGCGTTTTTCTCTTCGCGGAGCATGCGGTTGAGCTGGGCTACGGCCTGATCGGGATTTTCGCTGCCGTGCAGCGCGAGGTTCATGCGGGCATTGAACTCCATGTCGAAGGTGGGCCGTCCGCGGAGCACATTGCGGTACTGTTCGGCGGCCATGGCGCGGTTGCCCTCCAGTTCGCGGAGCTGTGCCAAGACATATTGGTAGCGGGTTTTTTTGCGCCGGTTGCGGGTCAGTTCGATGCCTTTTTCCAGTGGTTCGATGGCTTCGGCATAGCGTTTTTCGTGCAGGAAGCGGTGGGCGCGCACGGCGAACACCTCACCGAGGAGCCGCTTGGGGGTGTTGATGTCTTCCTCCATTTCGCGGAGCAATTTTTCCGCGTCATCGTATTCCTTGAGTTCGATGTGGGTGCGGGCCAACCAGAGCTTGGCCTCGTGGAAAGCCGGTTTGCGGCGGAGCGGGTAGCGCAGTTTTTCTTGGTCGTCGCCCAAGAGATTGCTGCCTTTTTCTTTGTCTTTGTCCTTGTCGTCGGCTTCGACGGGTTTGTCGGGCGCATCGCCCTGGGCCTGTTTGCGGTTGCCCGTGGCGCCCGGCTCGTACTCGTATTTGAGTTTGCCCTTGCGCTTGAGGCGCTGCTGTTTTTTCTTGAGCCTTTTCTTTTTGGCCGCATCCTGCTTTTTCTTTTTGGCGGCCTTGGCCCTGTCTTTTTTCTTCTTTTTGAGCTCTTTGGTCTTGGTGATCTTTTTCTTTTTGGCATCCTTTGCCTTTTTGTTCTTGGCAGCCGCGAGTTCGTCCTTGTTCATCAGGCTTTTGGCCTTGTAGGGACTGAACTTGAGGGTCACATAGCGGAACGTTTCCTTGGCCTTGGCGTAGTCTTTTTTGATGAATTCGGTCTGCCCCATCAGGAAGTAGGCGTCATCCTGCCAGACGCTGGGGCGGTGGAGCGCCAGCACCACGGTTTCCTTTTTGATCGCTTCGTCGAGCTTGGGCTTCACCGCTTGGACATTTTCGCTGGCCACGAACGGGAAAAGCGGGACGATCTGCTGGTAGTTGTCTTTGTACCCTTTTTCCAGATCGGCTATGCCGGCCAACACGCGCAGACGAGCGTGGTAGTAGCCGTTGTAGCGGGTGTTCATGTCGTGCCAAGCGCGCTTCAACAGGGGCGGTTTGCCCGTTTTGGCGGACGGTGCGCAGGAAGCGAGGCCCGACAGCAGGAGCAAGGCCGCTACCGTTCGGAAGATGGATTTTTTTGGGAGAAAAAAAATGGTTTTCGTCATGCAGACAACTTCCTTTGGGATGAAAAACCCGCCCGGCGGGATTTCTTTTTCGGCGGGCAAAAAGCGATACGGCCCTGCAAAAGCACAAAATAAGTAATTTTGCGGTTCGAACCGAGCAACGCAAAAAAACGCAAGACCGCTGCCCGAAATTTTGCGGACGGCCCAACCTCTCGGCAAAGTTAATCCGCACAATCCAAACACGCATCGATTATGCCCGCAGAAAACACGGGGACCGAAATAAAAACACCGAAAAGGAATCCGCTCTATCGGTTGGTCATCATGAACGACGAGACCTTCGGGGAGATCGTTTCCTACCGTCTCACCAAGGTCAACATCTATCTTTTGGCGAGCTCCGTCACCGTGGTGCTGGCCACGATCGTCACGATGTTCATCTTTTTCACGCCCCTCCGCCAATATGTGCCCGGATACGGGGATGTCAACCTGCGCCGTGAGATCATCGAACAATACGAGATGATCGATTCCTTGGCCGAGGCACAAAAAGCCTACGAAGCGATGTTCGACAGCCGAAAGATCCAGTTGTCGGACGATCCGGCCTCGCTGGCCGGCGAAAAGAACTACAGCGACCAGAGCCAGGCCGATTCCGCGGCCAAGGCCGCCGCGATGGATCCCGAACAGGTATCGGGCGTGGGCGACACCCTGGCCATGCTGATGGAGGGCTTCAAAAAGGGCAAGCCGATCTTCGAACTGCCGCTCACCACGATCGGCGGCGTGTTCGATCCCACGAGCATGAACTTCGTCTCGCCGCTATCGCCCATGGCACTGTCCACCCAAGCGTTCGCACCCGAAACGGGCCACTACGGGATCGATCTGGCCGACGCCAAGGACACGCCGGTGAAGGCCGTGCTCAGTGGAACGGTCATCTGCGCCACCTGGTCGTACCAGGACGGCTACATGATCGCCGTCCAACACCGCAACAATTACATCTCCTTTTACAAGCACAATTCCAAGCTGCTCAAAAAAGTGGGCAATGTGGTGAAAGCCGGCGAAGCCATCGCCATCATCGGCAGCACGGGCAACCATTCTTCCGGCCCGCACTTGCACTTCGAACTGTGGTACAACGGCCAGGCCGTCGATCCGTCCACCTACATCAAGTTCTGAAAATTGTTGGCACTTTCGGCAAAAGCCCTTTTCTTTGTGTTTTTACCATTGTCAGAGAACCCAATCCAATCGATATGTTCGGAGTAAAGCGCGAAAACAAAAACCCGACGAAAGGCCTTCCCGTCGGCGGGTCCGTCTCGCACAACAGTCTGGTCAAGGGAACGCTCGTGAAGGGCGATGTGAAATCGGAAACGGACATCCGCGTGGACGGCGTGATCGAAGGCCGGCTCGACTGCGACGCCAAGGTGGTCATCGGCCCCACCGGCCATGTACAGGGTTCGGTCACCTGCCGCGACGCCGTCATCGAGGGCCGCGTCGAGGGCAATGTACTCGTGACCGATCTGCTCAACCTGCGCAAAACGGCCCAACTGACCGGCGATATCGATACCAACAAGCTCATCGTGGAAGCCGGGGCGATCTTCGCCGGCAATGTCCGCATGGGCAAAGCCGTGGCGAACCATGCCTCCGGAAACCAAACCGTCCGGCTCCAAGCCGGTTGACGAGCTCCTCCGCTATTCCGGCCTGGCCTTCCAAATGGCCGCCGTGCTCGCTGTTTTCGCCTTTGCCGGCCACTGGCTCGATCGGCGCCTCGCCCTCTCGACGCCCTGGTTCACCCTCTTGGGCTGCCTGTCGGGATTGGGGCTTTCCCTTTACCAACTGATCCGGCAGCTCATCCAACGCCCCCCGTCGTGACCTTCCAACGCTTCCTGACGCTGCTCGCCCTCACGGCCACGGCCGTGGCCCTGGGCATCGGGGCCTTGGAATGGGCTCCGTCCGTGGCGCGGCACCGGGCCCTGCTCTGGACTTCCCTCGCCGCCCTGACCGTATTCTCGCTGCTGGTCTATCTCGGGGCCCGATGGACGCTCAAAAGCCGCAACCCCAATATGTTCTCGGGCTTTTTTTTGCTGTCGATCCTGCCCAAAATGGGCCTGTGCATCGTCTTGCTGCTGCTGTACCGCAAACAGTGCCCCGACTTGGACGCCCTAGCCGTGCTGCCCTTCTTCGGGGTGTATATTTGCTTCACGGCATTTGAAGTTTTTTTCTTGGAAAAAATGGTCAAATCCCCCCGCCGATAATGGAATATCCACAAGAACTGCCCTTCCTGCTGCAGGCGCAATACGGCCAATTTTATCCGGTGATGGGCGTGCCGCTCGACGACCACAACTCGGTCAGCATCGATTGCAGCGTGGACAACCCCGAACTGTCGGACATCGACATCGCCTCCACCCCGGCCCTCGAAGCCTGGATCCGCTCCCAACGCGGCGACCGGATCGCCTACGGCGGTTATGGCGAACAGCGGGCCTTCTACCGTACCAGCCCGCTGTTCAAACAAGGCGACCAAGACCGCTGCTACCACCTCGGGGTCGATCTGTGGACCGACGCGCACCGGCCGGTTTTCGCACCGCTCGGCGGCACGGTGCACAGCGTGCAGAACAACGACGGGTACCGCGATTACGGTCCCACCGTCATCTTGGAGCACCAGCTCAACGGGCATTGCTTTTACACGCTCTACGGGCACCTCTCGACGGATGATCTGGGCCTGCTCCGGGTCGGACAGTACCTCACGCGCGGAGAACGCATCGGCCAAATCGGCCGAGACGACGAGAACGGCGGTTGGCCGCCCCACCTGCACTTCCAGGTCATCGCCGACCTGATGGGCCATTCGGGCGACTTCCCGGGCGTGTGCACCGCCGAAGACCTTCCGCTCTACCTTCTCTGCTGCCCCGCTCCCACGATGATCCTGCTGGCGGGTTCGAAGGGAGGTGGGTGAGAGGGGGGCAGCACAGTATTGGGTTGCTAGAAACCAGATATTCCAACTTTTACCACGAAAAAAAATCCTCCGCCCACGCTTGAACATGGACGGAGGATTGCACAGAAAGCCTCGACCTGCCGGCCGAAGCGAAGAAAAATATCGTCGGGACTTTTAGGAGACCTCTACCCCCCCCCCCACTAACACCATACACGCAAAACCGCTGACCAAACGGGCGATCATGTAGGAAGTTCCGGCGATGGCAAAGGCAGCAAACATTTTTTTCTTGGAGGAAAAGGATTTTCTTTTCGCAAAAGTACGGGGCGCGCATATTTTTTTCGACTTTTTCAATGAAATAATTTTCTGAAAAACAGAAAGTTAACCAATGGTTTATTTTTTTAACCAAAAAGAAAATTGTATCACTCCAAACTGCGCAGTGCAATGGAGTCTAAAAAGCCGAAAAAACTGCTACAAATGACTGTTTTACACTGAATTGCTTCTCTGAAATATAAAAATTACAAGGCTGTTTTTTTGTTAACCGGCATGTTTCTTCGGTTAACGCGGAATTGTCTATTGGGGGCGTATTGTCCGTCTATTTTGTCTGAACTGTGATTTGTTTGATTTTCCGGATTATCTTGATTTTTTGGGGTTGGTGGTGTACTTGGCGGTGTGGGGGATTTTTGCGGCTGTTGTATTTGTCAGAATCAGGATTTTCAGGATTAAAGGATTTTCAGGATTTTTCTGGGCAGTGGTGTACTTGGCGGTGTGGGGGAAACGGATGTGGGGCGTACGGAACGATGGGGAGCTTACACGGGATGTTTCCAATGCCCATTCACGGTCGAATCCTGCCTTGCCAAAAACTGCCACCTTATCATATTCCCGTCCGGTTTTTATCTTTGTCTTGCGGCCGTTTTTTCGACCGGAAACGATTTTTTCCCCAACACGCCCCTTCTTTTTTTTCCTTGAAAATAAAAATACCCATCTACATCGATTCGCCCGATGAGGACGACAACGGCGCGCCCCAAGAAACCCTGGAGCCGGCCAAACAAAAATTGCGCGTGTTGCTCGACCGCAAGCAGCGCGGAGGCAAAGAAGTGACCCTGGTGACGGGGTTCGTGGGCCTGGACGCCGATCTGGAATCGCTGGGCAAAGCGCTCAAAAACAAGTGCGGCGTGGGCGGATCCACCAAAAACGGCGAGATCCTCCTGCAGGGCGACCACCGGCAAAAAGTGCTCGACTATCTGCTGAAAGAGGGGTACAAACAGACCAAAACCGTATAAACCGCTCCTTTTTCCCTTGAAAAAATTGCTCGTCCTGCTTTTCCCCGTGCTCGGTACCGGATGGCTCTTGCTGGGCACGGCCACGCCCGGTCCCGCACCGGCCGCCCTGATCGAGGCGGCCGTGCCCAAGCCGGCGCCCCGCGAAACCGAGATCCCGCTGTCGGACGGTTTCGACCTGCCCGTGGGCGAGTCCGGTTCGGCGACCGCCGAAAAAGACGGCGACGGCTGGTACAACGCCCAAGGGTTTGGCCGCCGGCGCCACCTCGGCGAGGATTGGAACACCGAGGCCGGAGGCAACAGCGATTGCGGCGAACCGGTCTTCGCGGCCTCCGCCGGACATGTGCTTTTTGCCGAGGATCTCGGCGGCGGCTGGGGACAGGTGGTCCTGCTGCGCCACCGATTGCCCGACGGCGGAACGGTGGAAACGCTGTACGCGCACCTCGACCGCTGCCTCGTGCAAACGGGCGAAACCGTGCGACGCGGCCAACAGATCGCCACCGTCGGCGATGCGGAACCGCCCTGCGGCGACGGAAAACCTTACTCCGCTCATCTGCACTTCGAGCTGCGCCGTCCGGAATGCCCTGACTGGGGCCGGGCCGGCGCGGGATACGGCCTCGACGCCACAGGGTGGGAACACCCCTCGCGGTTCATCGAAGCCAACCGGAATTTTTGATCCTCAATCGGCCCGCGAAAACGGGCAGCGGGGACGCGGCTCCTCCGGAGGGGCTTTCCAAACTGGATCTTGGTAAAAAAAATTCGGATGGCACACCTCGTTGGGCCATTCCCGGTGGAAAACGCCCAGCGAAGAACCGCCCTGGGGCGGCACGACCCACGACCAATCTGCGTTGACCGTGCGCCGGTGCTTGCCTTCCAGCTGCTCGAACTGCAAAAATTGCTCTGACGCGGTGTGGTGATCCACCATATTGGCCCCGGCAGCCTTGAAAGAATAGTAAACGGCGCGGTTGAGCTCCAGAGCGGCGCGGTCTTTCCAAAAGCCCGGCTTTTCCGCGGGATCCAGCCCGAAACAGCGCGCCACCTCCCGCAACTTGTCGTAGCGGGTCGCGTCGCCGAAATTGCGCGAGGCCACCTCCGTGACCATGTACCACCCGTTGAAGGGCGCCGCCGGGTAATATGCACCGCCGATCTCGAGCGCCATGTCCGAGATCACTGGCAGGGCGTGCCAGCGAAGGCCCAGTTGGGCCACGGCTTCGTTTTCGGGGTGGAAAATCGGCACTTCCATCACCGCATCGCGGGGCAGTTCGAACCATTGGGGCGCGCCGCCCCGCCATTGGAAGACCACCGGCAGCAAGTCGTATTCCGTGCCGGCGCCTTTCCAGCCGAGGGCCTCGCAGCGCTGCGTGAGCTCCAACTGCGCGGGATCGCCGAGCACCGTCCCGTCGGGGCGACGGTATCCGGCATAGCGGATCAATTGGGGATTCCAAAAGCGGAGGGGAGCCGTTCCGTCGGCACTTTCCGGGGGAAAAACGGTGATGACGGAGCGGATCTGACCGCCGTTGGTGGCCGTCAGCAGGTGGTCCAAAACCGCCTTTTCGACTTCTTCGGGAGATTGGATGTGCCGCAGGTCGAACACCTTGAGCGATTTCCAGTACAGCCGGCCGATGCAGCGGTTGCTGTTGCGCCACGCCACCCGGGCCCCGAAGGCCAGTTCCTCGTAGGTATGCACATAAGTGCCCGTGGCCGCGAACGAGCGGGCGACCTCCGAGAGGCGCGCCTTGACGCCGTCCAAGGCGTTTTCGGCATAAAACAAGCGCACGAACGCCTCCGCTCGGCGAAATCGTTCCACCCCATCGGGGCGGCTGGGCAAGGAGGACGAGGGCGTCATGCGTCGGATCAGTGTTTAAGAGCTGCTTCGCTCATCCCCATGCTGGAGAAGCCGCCGTCGTGGAAGAGATTCTGCATGGTCACGAAGCGGGTGTAGTCCGAAAACAACAAGGAGCAGAAATCGGCGCAGGCTTCCGCGGGCGCGTTGCCAAGGGGCGACATGCGGTCGGCGTAGTCGAAAAACTCGTCGAAGCCCTTGACGCCGCTGCCGGCCGTGGTGCGCGTGGGGGATTGGGAAATGGTGTTTACCCGCACTTTTTTCAAAGTGCCGAAATGGTAGCCGAAACTGCGCGCGAACGATTCCAGCAGGGCCTTGGATTCGGCCATTTCGCTGTAGTCGGGGAACACGCGCTGGGCCGCGATGTACGAAAGCGCCACCACGCTGCCCCATTCGTTGATGGCGTCCAATTTCAGCGCCGTCTGCATCAACTTGTGGAAAGAAATCGCCGAAATATCGAACGTCTTCTGCATGAAGTCGTAGTTCAGATCCGTGTAGGGCCGGCTTTTGCGCACGTTCAGCGACATGCCGATGGAGTGGAGCACGAAGTCCACTTTCCCGCCGAAATGCTCCATGGACCGGCGCAGCAGGTTTTCGAGATCTTCGAGGCTGGTGGCATCGGCGCCGATGACGGGCGCCCCGAGGCGTTCGCCCAATTTCTGCACTTCGCCCATGCGCAGAGCCACGGGCGCGTTGGTCAACACGATCTGGGCCCCTTCGGCCACGCATTTTTCCGCCGTTTTCCAGGCGATGGATTTTTCGTCGAGCGCGCCGAACACAATGCCTTTTTTCCCTTGGAGGATCATAAAAAATTGGTTTTGGGGGATAAATTTTTTACAAAAGTAAAGCGGGCACGACGAAATTCCCAATCGCCGCCCACTTTCTCATTCGCCTTCTTGGGCCAGTCCGTACACGCGGCGGCTCTGTCCCACCCGAGCGATCCGGTCGGGCAGGCTCGGCGCCTCTTGGATCTCGCGGAGTACGAAAAAAGCAAAACCCATCGACAGCAACACGATGGGCAGAGCGAGGGCCGTTCCGAAAAAATACAAAAAGGTGAGCACGATTTTTTTGGCCCAAACGGATTGGCCCACCGTGAGCGGCACGTTCCAAGAAATCCACTCGATATAAATCTGGGCGAACGGGGCGGTGACCAAAAGCAGCACCACATTCGCCATCAAACCGCCGGCGAAAAAAACGCCCATCAGGCGCAGCCAAGCCCCCCGGGCAAACCGGAATCCGCGCCCGATGGCCCGCTGCGGGGGCAGGTCTTCGCGCATGCCCGCGAAAAGCGACAGGTACAGGATCGGCGAGGCCAACACAAACAGCAACAGTCCTCCAGAAGCGCCCACTCCGAGCGACCAAGTACCCACGGCGGCCACCAATGCCGCCAAAACGGTGCCGCGGACCGCCGAGCGCCGATCGGCCCCAAAAGCATGCCCGCTTTCGGCGCACAGTTTTGCGTACACCAAAACGCTCGATACCAAAAGCAACGACCAGGTCACTACAGTTTGTACGCAGATCAGTTCGCTCGGCGCCAATACCGCCGCGGCGTTGAGCAGCGGCTCGGCGAACACGCGGTAAAACCACACCAGCGGACCGGTGTGCCGCAGTTCGAGAGGAGTCCTGAAATGGTGCAGCTTGGCCAGATCAAAATACGCCGCCAACGACACGGCCACCGTGGCGACGAGCGCCATCCAAAAAGCTTGTCGCAGGAGCGCCGCGGAATGTTTGCGGAAAAAAGCGAACACATCGGAGAAAATTTCGCCCCGGGTCTTGATCCGGTCGAAATCGAACTTGAAATCGGGCGTGGGCGGCAAATCGGTTTCCGACAGGTCGGCCACGCGGTGGCGATCGGCCTTCCGATGGGCGTACCAGCGGAAATACCCCAGCACCAATGCCAGTGTGCCGAAGATCACGCCCCCGCGCACGGCAAGGCCCGTTTCGGTGAAGCGGGTGAAAAAACTCTCGATGACGGCGGCCAGTACCACCAGCGGCGCGATGCCCATCAACAGGGCCACGCCCCGCCGACCGCTGAGCATGAAGGCCTGCACTCGGGTGAAGGTGCCGGGAAAGAGCAGCCCCTTGCCCAACAAAACGCCCGCCGCACCGGCGATCACCATACAGGAAATCTCCAAGGTGCCGTGCAGCCAGACGGCAAAAAACATGTCCCAAAAATACCCCTGCTGGAAAAAAAAGTACTGGAAGGCACCGATCATGATCGAATTGTACAGGATCAGCGTGAGCGAGCCCACCGAGGCCAGCGAGCCGGCGATGAAGATCAGCAGCGACACCCGCAGGTTGTTGAGGGCGATGTGCACGAACATGCCCGCCGCGTCCGGATCTTTGTACACCGCCATCGGGTCGCCGTTGCGGATGTTCTGCAGCGTGTTGTCCACATACTCGTCGCCGAGGATCACGCGCAAAAACTCCGGATGGATGTCGGAGGAAACCATCCCGACCAACATGCCGACCACGAAAGTGGCGAAGGAAAGCAGTAGTTCGCGCCGAGATTCGTACACCAATTGCGGGAGGTCTTCGAGCCAAAAGGCCGCGAAACGACCGAGAAAATCTCCTCGGCGGTGCCGGTACAGGCTCAGGAAAATCTGCTGCGCCACGCCGTTCAGATACACGCGCACCGATCGGTTGGGGTAAAAAGTGCGGGCGTACGACAGGTCGTCGGTGGTTTCCACGAACAGTTGGCTCAACCTTTCGGGATCGGCCTGGCGATCGGCGAGGAGTTTTTCCAACTCCCCCCATTTTTGGCGGTTCTGTTCGATGAAACGGGTTTCGCGCACGATCGGTCGGGTGTGAGGGAAACGGGGTTTCCCGCTGGAATTTTTTTATGGAGAAAAAGAAAAAAATCCGTCCGGAAGAATTTTTTTCTGGAAAAAAAGAGCCAAAAAAAGGGCATCAGAACATGATACCCATCCGGATGGTCACATCGGAAATCGTCGCCTTGGCGTTGGTGGAGGGCATAGAGCCGGAGCGCGTGAGATCGAGCAGGCCGCCGTTGTAGAAAATGCCCGCCACGATGCTCATCTGCTCGTCTTGCGGGTACCACTCCACGCCGAGCCCGCCGCCGATGGTCAATCCGATGGGCGAAATATCGGGATAGGTGGTTTCTTTTTCGAACAATTCGTCGGGGCGGTCGCCGAGGCGCACATCGCCGCGGGCGGAAGTGGCTATGTCGAGGCCCAGCATCGGCACTTGGGCAAACGCCCGGATGTCGGAGCCGAACAAGTAATTGGTGCGCATTTTCAGTCCGATCGGCACATGCACGAAATTGATCCGGTTCGCCACGGAGGAGCCCGCCGCGAAGGTGCGGCTGAATGTCCCGGCCGTATCGGTGAGCGCTGCCGTGAGGGCGCTGCTGTAATCCGACCGCGACAGGTGGTCGCCGGCCTCCGTGTATTGAAGGGTGCCGCCCTTGTTGAGGATGAAACTGGCCCCGAGCACCACCGCGTAGTTGCGGTTGTCGTTGAAATAATACTCGCCGACCAGGCCCATGTTGAGGCCGAGATTGACGCCGCTGCCTTCCACATCGCGGCTGTTGCTGTGCATGAAAGAGAGCACCGGGCTGAATTGGAAGCCGAATCGGAGCGGGCCGCCGTCACCGGATTGGGCCGTGAGCGTTTGGCCGATCGTCCCGGCCAACAAGAGGGAGAGAATGATTTTTTTCATGAAATTCGATCGTCGTATATGGTTTGTTGGGGGTGTCCTTGCAAGGTCGGCTTATTTTTGCCGGCGAAAGGGACCGTTTTGGGGAAAAAAGGCGGTTCCGAGGCAACAGCGCCCGCGTTTTTTCGTTTGTTTTTTCCCAAAAAAACTGAATGACAGCCATGAGAAGAACCCTTTTGGCCTCTTTGGCCCTTTATGCCCTGCTTTCGGGCTGCACATGCAACAAAAGTAAACATATTCCCGATGTTTCAGCCGTTTCCGTCGAAACCAAGATCGTGCGTTTCGAGGACGAACTGTTCGCCATCGACACCAATGCATGCGAGGCCGGCATGCGGGCGCTGATGGAAAAATACCCCGACTTCGCGTCGAATTTCTTTTTCGAGCGGATGTTCGGCAACCCCCAACGGCCCGATACGCCCGCCGTTTTTGAGCAGTGCCGCCTGTTTTTGACCGATCCTTTTGTGCGCAATCTCTACGATACCTGCCGGGTCCTTTACCGCGATTTTTCGCGCGAGGAGGCCGCTCTGACGGAGATGCTCCGATTTTACCGGCACTACTTTCCCCTGCTGCCCCTGCCCACTTTTTACACGACCATCAACGGGTTCAATTACGACGCTTGGACCGACGAGCAGAGGGGCGAATATGTGGCGCTCTGCCTCGATATGACGCTGGGCCCCGAATACACTCCTTACAGCGGTATCGAAAACCTGCGCCACCAATATGTACGGCGCCTGCTCACCCGCGAACAGTTGCTCCCCAACGCCGCCCGTGCCCTGGCAGTGCCGCTGGTACCGCCGCCTTCCGGCCCTCAGATGCTCGAACTGATGATCGCCGGCGGCAAGCAAATCGCCATCGTGGACGCGCTCCTTCCGCGCTTGCCCGACAGCACGAAACTCGGTTGGTCGGCCGTCCAGCTCGACATCGTGCAGCGCAACGAAGCGGCCATTTACGATTATCTGGTCAAAAACAAGATGCTGTATTCCACCAATTACCAAGATTTCCGGAAATATGTGGAAATGGGCCCCTTCGACCCCGAGGATCCTGCCTCCAAACCCGACCGGGCCGGCATGTGGCTGGGTTGGCGGATGGTCGTGGACTACATGGAAAAAACCGGGGCCACGCTCGCCCAGGCCGTCGAAGAGCGCGACGCACAAAAATTCCTGAAAGCGTACCGGCCGCGCTGATCGGGCCCTCCGCACGCCATTTCGGACGATCTTTGCATCTATCGCCCCGTTCTTCTTTTTTCGGTAAAAAAATTTTTCCATGTATTTTTTGCATAAAAACAGTCTGGCCCTGCTGCTGTGCGCGGTCTTTGCCCTGCCCCTGAGGGCCGGCGACGGCATCGAGGTGCCTTCCGCCATCAAGGATGTGACCGTTTTCCTCCAGGGCGCACAGGTTTCCCGACAGGCCAACGGCGTGGACATTCCCTCGGGCAATTCCACCCTGCGCTTCGTGGGACTGACGGCCGGACTCAATCCCGCCAGCATACAGCTGCGGGCCGACGGCAACTTCACCGTCCTGTCGGTCGTGCACACCATCAATTCCGGTCAAGAACCGCCCAAAGAAGCCGATGTGAAGGCTCTGGAGGCCAAGATCAAGGCCCTCGACGAAAAGAT
>JBEIJQ010000021.1:0-26214 GCA_040380145.1 Lewinellaceae bacterium
CAGACCTGGAATTCAACGTGCAGGGCCCTGGCCTTGTGCGGGTTGTCGGGATGGAGCCGCAGGAGCAGGTCTGCCTCGAGATCGAGCGTGGTGTGCACCTTGCCGGGCTCCAGATCGTACCGTTCCGGCACGACCTGATACAGCTTCGCCAAAAGCAGGGGCAAAAGGGCCTTTACCCCATCCCGGAGGATGCGGTCGTATTTATTCGACATGGATAGGGGGGCGGAGTTTTTTTGGGTCTCCTGATATATATACCAAAAAGGGCCTCCGAGGTAACCCATTTTGGGAATTATTTTCAGAAAAAAATTTTCCGAAAGGGAAATGAGTGCTTTATTTTTGTTTTAAATATATGATATTCAATAAAATATATTTACATGGGCATTTTTCTCAAAAATACTGTCCAAAGTGAAGCAAAGCATGGGCCATTTTCCGTCAAAGAGGGGGATTCGAATGCACGTTGCTCCGGAAAAGGCGTCGGTGAAAATTACGATGAAGTCGATGGCGGCTATGGGGGCAGAAAACCAAAATTGCCACCGGGTTTAAAAGCGAATCTTTTCGAGCCCCGATCCTTTGCAAAGGATCGGGGCTCGAATTTTTTTCCCCAACATTTTCCGAAAAGAAATCCCTTGCGGGGAGGTCTGGCGATCAGACCGATTGGCTTTTTTTGCCGAGGGCAGCATCGCGCAGGCGCTGCAGAAAGGGGGAGGCGAAAATGAAATCCTGCAGGCGTTCGTCGGTGGACTCCAAAACTTCGTTGCGGTTGCCGAACCAAGCGAGTTCGCCCTTGTCGATGAAGTTGATGTGGTCGCCGATTTCCATCACGGAATTCATGTCGTGGGTGTTGATCACCGTGGTCATGTTTTTTTCCACGGTCAGGCCCTGGATCAGTTCATCTATCGTCAGAGCGGTGGTGGGGTCGAGGCCGGAGTTGGGTTCGTCGCAGAACAGGAATTTCGGCCCGAGGATGATCGCACGGGCGATACCGACGCGTTTTTGCATCCCTCCCGACAGTTGCGAGGGATATTTCTGGTTGCTGCCGGTCAGTTCGACCCGTTCGAGGGTCTCGTCCACGCGCACCTGTTTTTCTTTTTTGGTCAGGTTGGTGAACATGTCCAACGGGAAGCGCACGTTTTCCTCGACGGTCATGGAGTCGAACAGGGCAGAACCCTGAAAGAGCATGCCCATTTGGGTTCGGATTGCTTTTCTTTCGCGGTCGCTGAGTTTGGTGAAATTCACGTCACCGTACCAGATATCACCGGAAGTGGGGGCAAAAAGGCCCACCAAGAGTTTGAGCAGAACGGTTTTGCCGGCACCGCTTTTTCCGATGATCAGATTGGTTTTCCCCGGCTCGAAGATGGTGGAGATCCCTTTCAGCACCTCTTGCTCTCCAAACGTCTTTTTGATGTTCTCGCAACGTATCATAAGGTCCGGTGTGTGGCTTTCGAGAAGTTCGTCAGGTGAGAAGCAGGGCGATGAGGTAATCGGCCAACAGGATCAGGATGTTGCTGAACACCACGGCCTGTGTGCTGGCGTGCCCCAGTTCGATGCTGCCTCCCTTGACATAGAAGCCTTGGTAAGCGGAAACGGACGTGAGGATAATGGCGAAAACGACCGATTTGACCAGCATCATCGTGACGTTTCGGGTATTGAAAATGTACAGCAGGCCTTGGCGGTACTCTTGGTCGGAAATGAAACCGCTCAACTGGCTGGCGATGTAGCCGCCGATGATGCCCATGAAAGCGGCCAAGATCACCAGCATCGGGATCACCACGATCGAGGCATATACGCGTGGTCCCACGAGGTAGCCGGCCGTATCGACGCCCATGATCTCCAAAGCGTCGATCTGTTCCTTTTGCCGCATGCCACCGATCTCGGCCGCGATGTTGGAGCCGACCTTGCCGGCCAAGGCCAAGCAAGAAAACGTGGGCGCCAGTTCGATGATCATGCTGTCGCGCACGATATAGCCAATATACCACATCGGAACCGAAGAGCCCCGCAACTGATAGGCGAACTGCACGGCTGTGACCATTCCGATGAAAACGGCGATGATGCCCACGATGACCAGCGAGCCCACGCCGATGTCGTTCATCTGCCGGGCCGTTTCTTTCCAATACATCGACATTTTGTCGGGCCTGCGGAAAAGATGCCGCATCATCAGCATGTAGCGGCCGATATGGTAAAAAACATTGATATTGAACATGGCGAAAACGGGGAAGGTGGGCAAAGATAAAAAATAATGTGGCTCGGCGCACCATGGCGGCGGGTTGGGCCCGACCGTTCCTTTTTGAGAAAAACGCTATTTTTACAATCCATCGCACCATCCAAAACAACACCATGGCCCCAACCGCACGCCTTATCGGCTTTTTTGCCCTGTCCGCCCTGCTCTTGACCGGCGCATGTCGCCGATCTACGACCGATCCCATGCGTTTCGTGCCGGCCGATGCCGGAGCCGTGCTGGTATTGGCCCCCGGAGCGCTTTTCGACAAGGCGAATTGGAACGAATTTCGGCAGGATCCCGCGCTGGATTTGTACGGGGAAGATTTCGGGAAGTTCGGACTGGCGTTCCTGCGTGCCCCCGACAGTTCGGGCGTGGATCTGTCCAAGCCGATGTATGTGTCGCTGCGGTTTTCGCCCAACGATGTGGAGAGCAGCGCCTATGTGCTTTCCCTGCCCCTGTCGGATGCCCGGCGCTTTGCGGATTTTCTCGTGCGCAACGGACTTCCCGACGCAGCCCTTGAAACGAACATCGTGCTCCGATTGGCCGAGCAGACGCATTATCTGCGGATCGAAAAAGACGCGGCCGTGTATGTCTGGGGGCAGAACATCTGGAAACCCTGGGCCGAGGACCTGCTGGCCGGACGCACCGAATCCCTTGCGAAAAACGCGGATTTTTCGTCCGCCGCCGCCGCCGGTCACGATGCGTGGCTCTGGGGCAGCGCGGACCCCGTTGCCGGCGACCGGGTGCTGCAGACAGCCCTTACGATGGTGGGCCTGGACTCCGCGATTCTGCGCGGCAACCACCCCGTGCTATACGGCGATTTCCTGCCGGGCGAAATCCGCCTCGGAATGGATTTCCGGTTTTCAGAGGGCCTGCACCGGCTGTTCGATCCGATGTTCCGGGACGCGCAGAAAACCGATTTTTCGGCATTGGTCCCCCGCGAACGCCTTTCGATGCTGCTTTCTTTTGCTGCCGAACCGACCGCCATCCGCGATTTTTTGAACAAAAACGCCGAAACGACCGGCCTTTGGGCCAGCGATCTGCTGGGCCCCCTCGGCGTGGATGCCACTGCCCTGCTGACTGCCCTCGAGGGCGATATGTTCGTCGCCGCGTACGAACCGGGCGCAGCACAAACGACGGACCTGCTGTTCGGCGCGGCCTGTCAAGACGAGAACGCCACTGCCGTGCTGCTCCAAAATTTGGGCAAAAATCCACAGATCCGGTCGGTCGGAAAGTACTGGCAACACGCCAACGGTGTTTTTTTCGGCGCATCGAAAAACCTCTTTTTCATGTCCACCCGCCGCGAACGCCTCGAAAAAGCATTGGGCGGCGGATACGCCCCCGCCGAGCAGCTGGACGCCTCCGTATGGAAGGCCTGTGAAGGGGTGGCCGGTCTGCACCTCGCACCCCGTTCGGCAGCCGAATGGCTATTGATGGCCGGCGACGGCTTCGGCGATGCCGCGGCCCTCGACAGCCTGTTCGATCGATTCCAGGGCGCCTCCGGAAAAGTGGAGCGGCGCAAACTCGGTTTTTCGCTCCGCTTTCAAGACTCCGGCGCCAACGGGCTTTTCCAGTTGTTGTCGCTGTTGTCGTCCGCCTACCGGATCTCCGGCACCGCCGGCGAGGTCAACCTCGAAGACCTGATGCGCGAAGAGGGCACTTGGTGACGCCCTGCATTTTCATTCCAGAAAATTCAGGTCGCGGCCGAAGGTTTCCCGGAGCCTCGACAGGCAAAACAGCCCCACGGCGGAACAAAAAACGCTCACGATCATCGCTGCGGTGATCATGCTGCCCGTTTGGTCTTTCAAAAACAGGAACAGGATGCTCAGCGGGACCAAGGCCCCACGGTTGAAATTGGGCACGGTGGTCGTCACCGTGGCGCGCAGGTTGGTGCCGAACTGCTCGGCGGCCATGCTGACGAAAACGACCCAAAATCCCACCGACACGCCCAGCACGAAATACATGAAATAGAAAAAAGCCGGGGAAACGCCGTACAGGTTCACCACGGCCAGCGAAACGACCAGATTGGCCGACAGGAACACCGCCATCACTTTTTTTCGGCTCTGCCAAAATTGGCTGAGCAACCCGCTCAACAGATCGCCGGCCACGAGGCCGGTATAAGCGAACATCACGGTGGTGCCGCTTTTGATGGTCTCAAAATGTTGGACGCCCAACAGTTCGGCAAAGTGGGGACTGTCTTTCACCAGAATGCCGACCACGAACCAAGTGGGGAGGCCCAAAAAAATACAGGCGATATAACGGCCCAAACGTTCCCGCTGGGCAAACAGCGCGAAAAAATTGCCTTTTTCGACGCCTTCCTCTCCCCGTGCCCGGTGGAACATGCCCGATTCGCGCACGCCGATGCGGAGCAGCAGCAGCGCCAGCCCCAAAGCCCCGCCGATGAAAAACGAAGTGCGCCAGCCCGTGAGGTTGCCCACAAAACCGGCCGCTATAGCGCCCGTCAGCCCCACGCTCGCCACGATCATCGTGCCGTAGCCGCGGCGATGGGGCGGCAGGATCTCCGAAACCAGCGTGATGCCCGCGCCCAGTTCGCCGGCCAGTCCGATCCCGGCCAAAAAACGGCAGGCAATATACTGGGCCTCGTTCTGCACGAAAGCGTTGGCCACATTAGCGGCGGAATACAAGAAAATCGAACCGAACAGCACCGAAAGACGCCCTTTTTTGTCGCCCAGCACGCCCCACAAAATACCGCCGAGCAACATCCCGATCATCTGCACGTCCAACAGCAGCGTCGTCTTGAGCTGAATGAAGGACTTGTCGGCACCCGGGCCGTACAGCTCCACCAGACTTTCCCGGCCCACCACGATGAACAGCAGCAGATCGTATATGTCCACGAAATAGCCCAAAGCGGCCACGACGACGGCGGCGTTGAGCAGCCGTTGGGTTTGGGGAGGAACGACGGGGTTTTCCATGGGTCACAGGGGTGGTGTTTACTCAAAAATACGCTCGATCGGCGACTTGACCGAATCCGAACGGCGTTCAGTTTTTATCGGGCTCATGACCGAACCAGACGACCGCAAAGTTCTTGTAAATACCGATACCGATGGCATTCCATTTTTCTTTCCATACTCCTTTGTTGATGATGACATCGTTGTGGCCGTGTGGACTTTGCTGCCATCCCAAGAGTGCTCCTGCCGCAACGGCATCGCCTCCCCAGTGGGTATACGCAATTTCATACCCGTTTCCCTTGTAGGGGGTCAGTTCGCGCGGCTTCGACCACATACAGGCCGCTTGGGCATGGTCGGCCGTGTAGCAGCAGGGCGTCCAAGGCCCATTGGAAGACCAACTGTGCCCATTGCATTCATCGCTCACCGGGTCGTTGTTCGCCAAATCTCGGACGTGCAGTTTGGCAACTTTGGTCAAACAGGAAGAACAAGGGATCATGGGCAGCCCCAATTCCTTTCGGTAAGCCATGATCAGATCGAACAGTTTTTTTTCCTCATCGGTCAATCCTTGAGCGGACAAGTTCAGGGAACAAGACAAAAGTGCGATAATGAGTAGGGTGTTTCTCATGGTGTTTGATGTTGGATTAGGTTTTGAAACAAAAAACTTGGCCACCTTGACCGGTGGTGAAATACGATAACGTTCGAAAAACTATGAAATTGCCCAACGGCATGCCATAAATGCCAAAGTCATCACCGGAAAGTGGAGGAGTTGGGGCGCGATTTCATGGATGTTTTGGTCTGAAATGCGTAGATGAACATGGGCTGCAATCTGTCAGGGTCAAACTCCAAAATCTCCTCGGTCGATTTTTTGGGAAAAAAAATCTGGTTTTAGTTTGGCAAAATATGTTGCCCTCTTTGCGCCAGTTTTTTTTCAACACAAAAAAAAAGGCGCTTTTTCATTAAATTGCGCCCATATTTATAATTATATGCTTATCCGCGCCCATTTTTTGAACGATGCGCCTGTTTTTTACGGCACAAAAAAGCTTAACCCGGGTTGGGTGGCAGGCTATGCGGCCATCATAGACGCGTTGGAGCTGCCGATGCCCATGGTTTCGCCCGTGGCCATGGTGGAAGAAAAAAATCGACGCTGCCAAACGCAGCAATGGCTGATCCTGCCCAAGAGCTATCTACCGGAAGACGACCCTGTGAAATCCCGTACACAGGCCCTTTACCACCAGCTCGTGTTCGCACTGAAATACGAGGGTGTGAACCTGTTGGTCTTCGCCAAATTGGCCGAAAAACTCTCGACAACGGAGCTGCGGGAGTTGGTGGACTTGCAGCCCACCGGCCAATACGCACGACGGATCTGGTTTTTGTTGGAATGGATCTCGGGCAAAAAAATCGAAGGCAAATCCGACCTCGTGGCCAAAAAAAGCTATGTGCCCCTGCTGGACGAAAAGTTGCAATACGCCGTCAAGGGCGTTAAATCGCCCCGCCACGGAGTCATCAACAACCTTCCGGGAAACCGTCATTTTTGTCCTCTGGTCAAAAAAACGGTCAAGCTCGAATCACATATCCGGCAGCGATACGATCTGGTGGCAGAAAAAACTCTATCCGGGTCGGACAGAGACTTGCTTCGACGGGCAACGGCATATCTGATGCTGCGGGATTCCAAGGCCTCGTTTTCCATAGAAGGCGAAAGCCCCAAGAGCCAGCGGGCGGCCAGATGGGGGGCGGCAGTGGGGATGGCTGGGCAGCGCGATCCGGACAGGGACGAACTGCTGAGGCTTCAGCGGTTGGTCCTCGAAAACACCAGATTTGTACGCATGGGCTATCGAGAGCGGGGCGGTTTTGTCGGCGAACATGACCGCGACACCGGTTCGCCCCTTCCAGTACACCTTTCGGCCCGGCACCAAGATTTGGAAGATCTGATGGACGGCTTGTTCGAGACTTTTCGGTTGTTGGTCCAGGACGATTACGATCCCGTGCTAGCGGCTGCTTCGATAGCCTTCGGCTTTGTTTTCATACATCCGTTCGAAGACGGGAACGGCCGAATCCACCGATACCTCATCCATCAGGTGTTGGCCCAAAAACGGTTTGCCGATCCGGGAACTGTATTTCCGGTCTCTTCCGTCATCTTGGCTCGCATCGACGATTACCGCCGGGTTTTGGAGCATTTCTCTCGTCCGCTGCTGGATTGGATCGAATGGCAAGAAACACCCGACCACAACGTCGAGGTGACCAACCAAACGGCAGACTACTATCGGTTTTTCGATGCCACAAGGCAAGCGGAGTTTTTGTTCGACTGCCTCGCCGAAACCATCCAAAGCGCCATCCCCCGTGAGCTCGATTACCTGTCGCGCTACGATGCCTTCCAACGATCCTTGACGGATAACATCGGGATGCCCGACAAGATGGTTTCCCTGTTGGTTGTTTTTTTGGGACAAAACGGCGGAAAGTTGTCCAAAAGGGCCCGAGAAAAAGAATTTTCCCTTTTGACTGCTGCGGAGGCTGACCAGATCGAAGCCCTCTACCAAGAAATTTTTGTAGCGGCAGATCTTCCCCGATGACTGCCGCCGAAAAATTCCGCCCAATACTCCCCAACAAAAAAGGCTTCCCCGCCGAAACGGGGAAGCCTTTGAAAATCCACGGGAAAGGATCCCGAGCGGAAGTTACTTGGTGAGCGTGACCGACTTGGTGACGACTTGGTCGCCGATCACGAGGCGCACGAGGTACAGTCCGTTGGGCAGGTCGGAGAGGTCGAGTCCGATCTGGGCAGCATTGAACGTGCGAGTTTCGATGGGCTTCACCATTTGACCGGTGGCAGAGATCACCGTCCAAGAAACTTCCCGTACGGAGGCAAGTTCGATCGCCAAGATCAGGGCTCCATTGGTCGGGTTGGGGAACAACTGGAGGTTGTTGAGCACGGCGATCTGGTCAACCGACACCGGCTGGTCAACCGTGGCCGTAGCGGAGAAAGAGCATCCATTGGCATCGGTGACGGTGACGGTGTAGGTACCGGCGCCCACGTTGGTCAGATCGGCCGTGGTGGCACCATTGTTCCAATCATAGGCGTAAGGGGCCGTGCCGCCTTGGACCGTGGAGGAAACGGATCCGTCCGTGCCGCCGAAGGTGGTGGCATCGGAAGCGGTGAGCGTCGCGGAGAGCGCAGCTGCCGGCTCTGTGATGGGCAAGGTGCCCGTGAGGACGCAACCGTTGGCGTCGGTCACTTGACCATTGTACAGACCAGCGGTGAGACCGGAGATGGACGCATCGGTCGCACCGTTGTCCCACAAGTAGGTGTAGGGCTGCACGCCGCCGCCGATCACGATATCGGCCGCACCGTCGTTGCCGCCGAAGCAGCTCACGTTGGTGATGCTGAACGAATCGATGCTGAGCGCTGCGGGCTCGGAAATAGTGGCGCCGCCGAGGTCATATACACAACCGTTGGCGTCGGTCATCGTGCCGGTGTAGGTGCCGGGGCCGAGGTACACGAGGTCTTGGTCGGTGGCGCCGTTGCTCCACAAGAAGCTGTAGGGCTGGGTGGCACCGGAGATCGTGAGGGTGATCGTGCCATCGAGGGCTCCGTTGCAGGTCACGTCGGAGAACTGTCCGGAGGTCACAAGCGCATCGGGCTCGGTGACATCGATCGGACCGGCCACGATTGCGCAGCCCGTGGCGTCGGTGATGGTGCCCGTGTAGGCACCGGGCAGGAGATCGGCCAGGTCCTCGTCGGTGGAGCCGTTGCTCCAGTTGAAGGTGTAGGGATCGAAGCCCCCGGAAACCGTGATCGAGATCGCGCCGGTGGTGTCGCCGTGGCAGGCGATGTTTTGCAGGCTGTCGAGCGCGGCGACGATCGCCGTGGGTTCGGTCAGATCGACCGGTCCGCCCACCAACACACAGCCGTTGGCGTCGGTGATGGTGCCCGTGTAGGCGCCGGCACCGACGGAGATCAGGTCTTCGTCGGTGGCGCCGTTGCTCCAGTTGTAGGAGTAGGGGGCGGTTCCGCCACTGACCGTGATGTACAAGTAGCCGGAGTTGTCCCCGTTGCAAGCGAGGTTAGAGAGGCTGTCCACTGCCAGCGTGAGCGCAGCAGCGGGTTCGGTGATGTCGAGCGGGCCGCCCACCGTGGTGCAACCGTTGGCATCGGTGATGGTGCCCGTGTAAGATCCTGCGGGAAGCGATGCGAGATCTTCGTCGGTGGCGCCGTTGCTCCAAAGGAAGCTGTAGGGGGCCGTGCCGCCGTTGACCGTGATCTGGATGGCGCCGGTGCCATCGCCCGTGCAGCCCACGTTTTGGAAGCTATCGAGGTTGATGTTCAGAGCATCCGGTTCGGCGACCACGATCGGGCCGGCCACCGTGGTGCAACCGTTGGCATCGGTGACGGTGCCCGTGTAGCTGCCCGCGACGAGGCCGGTGATATCCTCATCGGTAGAGCCGTTGCTCCAAGCGAAGGAGTAGGGGGCGACGCCGTCGTTGGCGGATACGGAGATCGCGCCGTCGGCCAGGCCGTTGCACGAAACGCCGACCAAAGAGTCGAGCGCAACTGCGATGGAGGCGGGCTGGGTCAGCACCACCGGACCGGCGACCATCGTGCAGCCGTCGCGGTCGGTGACAGTACCCGTGTAGCTTCCGTCGCCGATGGCCAAGATGTCTTCGTCAGTAGCGCCGTTGCTCCAGTTGAACGAATAAGGAGCCACACCTCCGGAAACCGTGATGCCGATGCTGCCGTCGGTGGCGTTGAAGCAGGTGGGATCGTTGGCAAAATCCAGCGAAACAAGGATCTCGGTCGGCTCGGTCACGGGCAGCAGAGCAGAGAACGAGGTACAGCCGTTGGCATCTTCCACAAAGAGTTCGTAGTTGTCGGCCGGTACGGCAAGGAGGTCTTCGTCGGTGGCGCCGTTCGTCCAAGAGTAAACGAAGGGAGCGATACCGCCGCTGATCGTCACGAAAACGGCTCCGTTGTTGGCTCCATAGCAGGTCAGGTCTTGGATCGAATCGAGAACGACATCCAAGCGGTCGGGCTCGGAAACCACGGTCGTGACCGAGGTGCTGCAACCGGCCGCATCGGAAACGGTGACATCGTATCCTCCTGCGATCAGGCCCGTCAGATCTTCGTCCGTGCCGCCGTCGCTCCACGCGAAGGCGTAGGGAGCAGTGCCGCCCGTGACCGTAAGGTCAACGGCGCCGTCGTTGAAACCGTTGCAGGACGCATTCGTGGCCGTGGCAGACGCACCGAACTGGTTGGTCAGCGTGACCGAGGCCGTGGCGGTGCCGCCGCAAGCATTGGTCACCGTGACCGTGTAAGTGCCGGCGGTCAGGTTGAACAAGGAATCCGTTGCGGCGCCGTTGCTCCAAGCATAGGAAACCGGCTGGATGTTGCCGCCAGTGACGGACACCGATGCGGAGCCGTTGGCAAGAGCATCGCAAGTGGGATCCGTGGAGGCCGTGGCGATCACCGGATTGGTGACCGTGATGGTTTGCGAAATATTGATGACGTATTGACCCGTGACTCCCGCAGTGAAGGCTTCGAGGATGGCCACATAGGTGGTACCGGGCACGGGCGTGAAGGTCAGTTCGGAGGCGAGCTGCGTGGCCGGGTCATTGCAACCGTCATCGTCAAATCCGATGGTCGTGGTGTTGGCCGCATCGCGGATATACAGATAGGTGTCGAACGCAGAACCGCACAACGACACCGTGATGCTGGTGGCACAGGGCTGGGCCGTGAAGGCAAAGAAAACGTCCGGGCCCACGCGGAGATTGGAGTTGTCGCCGTAGCAGGTGGCCGTGCTCACCGTATCGGTGAAGGGGAAAGAACCGGCCACGATCGCATTGGCCAAGCCGTTGCCCGGCAGCGGGAAGGGCGAACAGAAAGTCGCGAAGGAAACAGGAGCGGACAAGAAACTTTCGCCGTCCAGCACATCGCAGCTTTCGTACACATAGGCCTGATAGGCCGTGGAAGCCTGCAGACCGGTCAGTACAAAAGGATTGCCCGTGACCAGCACCGTATCGCCGTTGCCGGGCGTGAAACCGGCAGGGCCATATACGATGAAGGTGGAATCCACCGTGCCGCCACCGGACACCCAGCCGATCGTGGCCGTGACATCGGTGATGGCCGTGGCCGTGACGGCCGTGGGAGCCGGGCAGGAGGGAACCAGGATCGTCACTTCGTCCAGAGAGAAACAGCCGAGGGCATCCGTATAATCGACCGTGAAGGTGTAGGAGCCGGGGGCAAAAGGACCGACCGAAATCTGTTGGCCCACCAAACCGCCGGGGTTCCAAGTGAAAGCGCCGGGAGTGGTGTTGATCGTGCCCACGTTGGGGTTGAACGCGCCCATCGTCTGGATGGGGCCGCCGGTGGCGGAAAGCACCCAGTCAGTGGAAAGGTTGTTGTCGGCAGCCACGTTGCGGATGATGCCCGCGCGTCCGGTTCCGGAGGCGATGTTGCCCGTCCATTGGGCGGCAGTCACGCCGGATGCGGCAGGGAAAGAGAAGCCACTGGTGGCCACCGCGTCGAGGATGGTGCCGGATGCCGTGCGGAGAATATATCCGTAGGCGGTACCAGAGCCGGGAGACAAGCCCGCCGCCATTCCGAAAAATCGGTTGGCGGGAACATTGGGCGTATTGTTGTGCGCGAACACGGCCACGCCGCCGGCGGGGATCACCGTGCCCGCGGGAACGGTGTAAACAAAAGAGTTGGTCTGCGAGCTCCAGATCACGATCTGCAGACCGCTGATGTCCACCGGGTTGGCCGCATGGATGTTGGAGATCTCGAGACCGTCGAAGTCGAGGGCCGCGGTGGGAATAAACGCCGGGTAAGGGGCCGTGGCGCCTTGGCCGGTTTCAAAATGGGTCACTTCCGTGATCAGCACCGTATAAAGCGAGGGGTCGCTGGCCGTGGCGGAAAGCGTGGCCGTTTGTCCCAAGCTGATCACTTGGTCGGGGCCCGCATTGAGGCCGAGGTAGTATTCGATGTAAGTGCCGCCGTTGATGGTGCCGGCAACGCCGTTGGAACCCGTGACCGCGATGCCGTAGGAAACGTTCTGCGTTTGCGGGCCCGTGGTGGCCGGGATGATGGCGCCCCAAGTTCCGGAAAAGTTGTCGCCGCTGATCAGAGTCATCGCGATGGGAGCTTGCGCCACGCCGTTGATCGAGTAGGCAACAGCCACACTGGCCACACCGCCACCGTCCACGACGGTCGCGGAAATGGTGTGGGGCACACCGGTACACTGTTGCACCGTGGGATCGGCCGTGATGTTGGACACGGCGAAGGATACCGGCTGCCAGTTGTAGGCAAGGCCAGAAGCAGGCAGGACGGCCTGCGTGAAGGTCATGTTCGCCGCATTGTTCGTACCAGCGGCGGAAGCCGCCCAATCCGTGGCGGTCGTGCGGTTGTTGAAATCGGTATTGGCGTTGCCGCGCAGACCGACCTGGGCCGTGCGGGCCGTGGCGTTGCGGGTCATGGGGCCATAGATCACCTGTACGAGGTTGGTCGTCTCGTGCAGGACGATCTGGAAGTTGAAGTTGTCGTCAAGGTTCGTGGTCGCATCCCAAGAGGCGAAGTTCGACCACTGTACCACCAGGGAGCGATTGGGCGCGGTGCCGAGCACTTCGTAGCGGAGCTCGCCGTTGGCCAAGCCCTGCAGGTCGAAGTTGAGGCCCGCGATCACGTTGTTCGTGGTGCCCGTGGAAAGAGCCGTATACGAACTGGCAACCGTAGCGCCGAGAGCGATGAAGCCATTGACGTTCACGCTGAAGGCCGTTTGGGCCGCCCCATTGTAGGTGAAGGGGAAACCGATGGGGAGATTGAGGTAGTTGTCGTCGTCAATCCCGGCCACGCCCAAGACCGTACCGCCCGTGATCGGGGTATAGGCCACGTTCGTCTGGCTGAAACCATAGGTGGTGGCGACTTGGGCGGAAAGGATTTGCGTGCCCAAAAACAACAAAACAAATGAGGAAAAAAACTGTAAAAAGCGTTTCATAAAACGTTTGATAAGTGAAAAAAACTGCAGAGGAAAAAGAGATTTTTCTCTGCCAAAGTGCAAATGTAGCCTTAAATGCGGATTGCTCGCAAATTGTTCATTTTGAAGCAGCAAAAGGTTTTTCTTTGATCATCTTTCTCGGACGTCTTGTTTTATTTTATTTACGATCAAAAGCAAAACCTAATTCTATTCAAGATGATTTTTTCGAAAAAAAATTTTTTTGCTGCACACTGTGCTTTTTTTTGGGAAAAACAAAAAAACGGGTGAAATGGAAATGCGAGAAACTCCGAAACCTGTACGGAGCATAAGCGGCGGAGGTCTATGCAGCCTTTGAGCAGGATCCATACAAAATGCCCATCGCAGGCTTCGGCAAAAAATAAAAAGCCCAAAAATTTATTTTAATGTCCATATTTGCAGAAAATCCGCAAAAAATATGATCAAATCGGTTTTCGTACAGAATTACAGGTCCATCAACGAGGGCCAGACGCTGAGTTTCGTCAAATCGAACCGGAAAAAAGCCGAGCACCCCCATTATCGCAAGGCCGGCCACGTCGAACTGGCTTGCGCAGCTGCAATGTACGGCGCGAACGCTTCCGGCAAAAGCAATTTTTTGAAGGCGATTGCCTCTTTGCAGCAAGCAATTTTATTTTCAGGCGATAACAAGCCAGGTCAACCCATTCGGGAACATGATCCTTTTCGCCTAAAAAAGGGACAGGAAAATCTGCCCGTTTGCTTTGAGATCGAATTTATCTCTGCAGAAATTTCGTACACTTACACCGTTCGTTTCACACGATAGCCGTGTAGAGTTCGAAAAATTGGTTTTTTATCCCAACGGACGGAAATCTTTGCTGTTCGAAAGATCTTCAGAAGGCGAAACCTTGTTCGGCGACCAGTTCAAGGGCGAAAAAAAGGCCATCCAAAGGCTGGTCCTTTCCAACCAGCTTCTTCTTTCCAAAGGGGCTGAAAACAATTCGGAAAGCTGCCTTGCCGTATACGATTTTTTCAAGAACCATTTGTACACGATAACTGGGCACAACTCCCCCGCATCTTTATTGGCGGGGATGTTTTCCATGCCGCTGGCCCGTGAACCGGACTCTCCGTTTGCCCAAAAGTACAACGCCCTGATCCGAGCCTTGGACACGGGCATTCGAAAAGTGATTTCGAAAGAGGCGGATTGGAAGAAAAAAACGTCTGGACCGACCGGCTTTTTCGAGCCGAACAACAGGGGCCAATACGAAATCACCACCTTGCACGAATTGTATGACGAAAACAATCGGACCATAGACCACGAGGAATTTGATCTGAAAGACGAATCGTCCGGAACCAAGAGCCTGTTTTATTTGGGAGGCTTGATCCTCCGTGTCCTCGAAAAAGGCTCCGTGCTGGTCGTGGACGAATTCGACACCAGCCTACATCCGCTGGTCACCTCTTATCTGATCCGCTTGTTCGCCAATCCGCTGTCCAATCCCAAGGGGGCGCAGCTGCTGTTCGCCACTCACGACGTTACCCTGTTGGACGAGGAGCTTTTCAACCGAGATCAGATCTGGTTCACCGAAAAAAACGAACGGGGAGGTACCGAACTGGTCCGATGTTCCGATATAGAGGGGCTGCGCTCGGACGCTCCGATCGGCAAATGGTACCTCTCCGGGCGATTGGGCGGCACGGCCATCATAGACGATTCCGATCTGGTCAGCCTTTGGCAAAAAGAACTTGGAGGGTTGACAGATCCGGAGCAAACCCCTACTTCACGCTCCACCGTTTGATCGGCTATTTCCGCGGGCTGTGAGCCGTCAGGGATTTTACCGCGGACGGTTGAACCATTTTTTCTTCTTGGGCCCCTCGCCGGAGCGGGGCGCGGAACCGCCGGAGCCTTGGGCGGGCGGACGGGCGTTTTCCGCGGGGCGACCGCCTTGCGGGTTGGAACGCTGGGGCGGGGACTGCTTTTTCGCGGGCGCGCTCTTGGGCACGGGTAGCTGGAGCATGTCCTCGGTCAGTTCCATGGACGGGTAGGGATTGTTTTCCGCCACGGGAATCCTGCGGCCGGTGAGCTTTTGGATATCGAGCAGGTATTTCCTTTCCTCGGCGCTGCAAAAAGCGATGGCCATTCCCTTGGCGCCGGCGCGGGCCGTGCGGCCGATGCGGTGCACATAGGTTTCGGGCACTTCGGGGATCTCGAAGTTGAACACGTGCGTGATGTCGTCGATGTCGATCCCGCGGGCGGCAATGTCGGAGGCCACGAGGATACGCATGCGCCCGTCGCGGAAATCGGCCAGGGCGGCCTGGCGGGCTCCCTGCGATTTGTTGCCATGGATGGCGCCGGCAGAGATCCCGTTGCGGGAAAGGACCTTGGACAGTTTGTCGGCCCCGTGTTTGGTGCGGGTGAACACGATGCCCTTCTTGATGCGCAGGTATTCGATCAGGTGCTGGATCAGCGCCGGCTTGTCGTTCTTTTCCACCAAGAAAAGCCATTCTTCGATGGCGCCCACCGTTTCGGGGCGGCGCTCCGCCTCCACTTGTTGGGGATCGCGGAGGAACTGGTCGGCCACGGCCTTCACTTCCGGAGAAAAAGTGGCCGAAAACAACAGGTTCTGCCGCTTGGGCGGCAAGAGGGCAAGCACCTTGCGGATGTCGTGGATGAAACCCATATCGAGTATGCGGTCGGCCTCGTCGAGCACGAAAATATCGAGCTGCTGGAGGGAGACCACGCGCTGCCCGATGAGGTCGAGCAGGCGGCCCGGAGTGGCCACGAGGATGTCAACGCCGCGGCGCACCGCCTCGATCTGGGGCACGATGCCCACACCGCCGTACACGACGATGCTTTTCAGTTCGGTGAACTGGCCGTAGGTGTTCAGGTTTTCCTCGATCTGGATGGCCAATTCACGGGTGGGGGCGAGGATCAGCGCCCGGGGAAGCCGGCCCTTGGCGGCCGGGCGGGGGTGGTTGGCGAGCCATTGCAGGATGGGCAGCGAGAAGGCCGCCGTCTTGCCCGTGCCCGTCTGGGCCACGCCGATCAGGTCGCTGCCGCTGAGCACGAGGGGAATGGCTTTTTGTTGGATGGGCGTCGGTTCGGTGTAGCCTTGGATTTCAATGGCCCGCAGAAGCGGTTCGATCAGGTGGAGTTCTTTGAACGTCATGTGTGGAAAAAAGGGAAAAAAACGGCGTCCCGGCCGATGGAAACAAAAAAGAAGCAGGGCCGGCACGCCTTGTGCGGCCGCAAAGGTACGGCTTTCCAACGAGAAAAAGCCGCCGCCCCGCCCAAAGAGCGCTTTTCTCGCCCAAAAAACCGTCGGACAACGGTTTTTTTCAAGAAAAGATCGGTCGGAGTTTTTTTTTCGGAAACACGGGATTACCTTTGCAGCGCTTTGGCAAATGCCCTTTTTGGAGAGATGGGTGAGTGGCTGAAACCACCGGTTTGCTAAACCGACGTACACTTTTTAGGTGTACCGCGGGTTCGAATCCCGCTCTCTCCGCCAATTCCGTGAGCAATCGGGGTGTAGCGCAGTTGGTAGCGCGCAACGTTCGGGACGTTGAGGCCGCTGGTTCGAGTCCAGTCACCCCGACCACCAAGCGGGCCTCCGCAAGTCACCGGAGTGCCCGTTTTCCATGAAAGATCGTCCGTTCGGGGTGTAGCGCAGTTGGTAGCGCGTCTGCTTTGGGAGCAGAAAGTCGCTGGTTCGAGCCCAGTCACCCCGACGATTTTTCTCCCCCTTTTTTTGTCGGTCAAGCGTCCTTCCACACCGAACAGCCCTCGGTGCAGTTGGTGCAGATGTCTATTTCCTTTCGGCCCCGCAGCAACTTTTGGCGGAACGCCCTATAGGCCTCCCCGCGCCAGATCTCCCGAAAAGACGCCCGGCGCAGGTCGCCGAGGCGGTGCAGGGCATCCTTGTCGAAACAACACGGGACCACCGTGCCGTCCCAAGTGACGACGCAGGAATGCCAGAGTTTCCAACAGTGGTCCAACAGCGGATTTTTGGGGCGATAAGTGCCGTCGGACTGGCGGCGGTACCGCGAATAGCGGTCGTCGTCGGGGATCAGGGGATTTCCGTGGACGTAGTCATAGACTTGGGCGGTCTTGAGGAGCACCTCGTCGGCACCGATTTCCTCGGCCAAGCGATAAACTTCGGGGATCTGGTGCTCGTTGGGGCGTACCACGAGGAATTGGAAAATGACGTGGGGCGTGGGCGAGCCGAGGCGCTTTTTCCATTCCACCACATTGCGGGCCCCTTGCAGCACGTTTTCGAGCTTGCCCTCCCGACGGTAGGACTGATAGACTTCTTGCGTGGTGCCGTCGATGGAGATGATCAGACGGTCGAGCCCGGATTCCACAGTTTTGCGGGCGTTTTCCGAGCCGAGGAAATGCGCGTTGGTGGAGGTGGCCGTGTAGATCCCTTTTTCATGGGCGTAGCGCACCATGTCCAAAAAGGCAGGGTTGATATACGGCTCCCCTTGGAAATAAAAGGTCATGTAAGCGAGGTCCCGGTGCAATTCGTCCACGATGCGGCGGAAAAAATCCTCGCGGAGGTTGCCCGTATCGCGGGTAAAGGCCCGCAGGCCGCTGGGGCACTCCGGACAGCGCAGGTTGCAGGCCGTGGTCGGTTCGACGGCCACGGAAAACGGCAGCCCCCATTGGACGGGCCGGCCGGTCCAGCGGGTGATCCAATACGAAGCGGTCACGAGCAGGATGTTCCAGACCCGCCTCGGCGTGAGCCGGCGCAGGAAACGCAGTCCGTCGAGGAGTGCCTTTTTTTTCTTTTTGTAAAAAAAAAGGAAAGAAAACCGTTTCGTCATGATCCGAACCCGCCGATCAAGGCCCTGCAAAGGTAGCCTCCGAGCAGGGAAAAGGCGGACGCAAAGGCGCACAAAATATTTTTCCGGACAAGGGCGGAGAAAAGGGATGCGATCCCCTACCCTTTCAAAACAGAAATTGTCATCGGAAACATCCGGACCACCTCATTTGTCTGAATCAGGATTTACAGGATTGTAGGATTTACAGGATTTTTTCGGCTCCTGCGGAGCCGTGGGGCCGGGAACAGCAGCCCGCCCAAACGCTACCGTTGAAAAAGTCCGATAAAGCCCCACATTGAGCAGATCAAAAAAGTCCAACGACAATTTTGGGCTCAAAACAGATTCACGTAGCCGAAGTGGATTTTCGACTGCCCGAATTGCAGGGGAAGGTTTTGGCGGGTGCCGAGGGCGTAGGTGAGGCCGAAAATACCGGCCTTGGTCTCGAGGGCCAGCCCGGCGCCGAAACCCAGGGGAAAATCGGTGCTTCGCTGCCCGTCCACCGCCGTTTCCACCCACGCGAAATCGCCGAACGCGAAAATGTAGGAGCGGCCTCCCGTGAGCAGCCGAAATTCCAAGGTGCCCACGGCGTAGGCCGAGGCGAAAAGACTCTCCTCGTCGAACCCGCGCAAGAGCTTGTGCCCGCCGAGGCGGAAAAGTTCGTTGCGGAAAAGCGGGGCCTGCGACAGGACCGCCCCGCCGGAAAGGGCCGTCCGCAGGGTGCCCCTCGAAAAAAGGGGGACAAACCCCTCGACGCGCCCCTCGAGGCGCAGTTGGGCGCTGCTGCCCGGCAGACTGTCGTACAAAGAGGCGAAACGAAAGGTGGAATCGGCCGGGTCGCGCAGGGCGAGGATCAGGCCGTTGGTGCGCACGGACCGGAAACCGGCGGCCGCCCGACCGGTCAACGACAGCCCCTTGGTGGGGTTGAAGCGGTAATCTAACCGCCGGCGCGAAACTTCCAGCCCGAAACCGGTGGCCGACAGGTCGAGCGCGTCCGGCAAACGGCGTGTCTGCAACAGGCGGGGCCGGTCGATGCCCAACAGGATCGTGGAAGTGTTCTGGAAAAAAAATCGGAAATGGTCCTCTCCGGAAAACAGATACCGCGCCCCGGCGTCCCAGGCCACATCCAGCCATTGGGTGTCGCGTTTGAACAAATGAAAGCGCCCGTCCAAGCCGAGGGGCAGCCCGAAGATGTATGGCCAGATGCCGGAAACATCGAGCCGCTGACTGCCCGGCCGCAGCTGCTGCCATTCGAAATACAGGCGCTCGCCCGCGCCGAGGGCATTGTGCAGATCTATGAGGGCGTTGCCCGTGAGGTTCAAGTCGGTGCGGCCCGTCCGCGGGTCAGGCGCGGGTTGGAAGCCCAGCACGAAGTCGAAACGGCTGGCTTTTTTGGGCCTCAGCCACAGGTAGGGCACGGCTCGGGCGTCGGCGAAGCGCAGGGCCGCCGGCTTGGCCTCTTCCACGAAAGGCAGTTCGCGCAGCCGGGCGGACATCTGCGCGGCCCGGCTCTCGTCGTAGGGCCTGCCCGGCCGGATGCCGAGATAACGCTGGAGATAACGCTTCGACAAGCGTATTTTTCTGTCCGTTTCCCCCAGCACCAACGGGGCAAAAGCCACCGCCGGACCACGGTCCAGCACCAAGCGGGCCGAAAGGGTGTCGCCGTCCGCAAAGCGGATGCTGTCCAGATAGGCCACGGCAAAAGGATAGCCGTTGTCGCGCTCGTTGCGCTGCAAACGGTTTTCCAAGCGGGCCAACGCCCGGTACGAAAAAGGCCTGCCCCGGAAACGGCGCGGGTCCCAGCCGGCCTGTTCGAGCAGTTCGCGCGGCACCTCGCCGGGCCACAGCTCGGCCCAGTGGAATCGGCCGCCCACCGACAAAAAAGCCCTGACCGTATCTTCACCCACGGCCTCCAGGCGGTCCACGGTGGCCGACAGGTAGGCATTGTCGTGCAGGTGGTACAGAAGGCGGAGGAGTTCCCCGCGGACGCTTTCGGCGCTGCCGTGCCGAACATCGAGCCGAAACCGACCGTGCGCGGCCGGGGCATCGCTGATGAGTTGCAGCACAAGGGTGTCCTGCCCCCAGATCGGAGCGAAAGGAAACAGGCAAAATACGATATGGCGGGCGAAATGCTTCAATCGCTCCCCAAGATAAGCCGAGATCAGCTTTCCGCCGCAGGGCGGGCCGCTTGCCCGAGATGGACCACCAGCAGCTTGTCCACGCGGCGGTCGTCCATGTCGATGATCTCGAACCGGTACTCCTCGATCGTGATCACATCCCCGGTGACGGGTATTTTGGCGAGTTTGTCGATCACGAAACCGGCCAATGTGGTGTAGTCGAGATCTTCTTCCAACAGTTCGCGGATGGGCACCAGTTGGTGGAACTCGTCGAGCAGCATGGAACCGTCCACCAGCAGGGAGCCGTCTTCGCGGCGTACCCAGGCGGGCTCCTCCTGGTCGTCCATGTCGGGCAGGTCGCCGAGGATGCTCTCCACGAGGTCGTGCAGCGTGATGACGCCACTGGTGGAGCCAAACTCGTCCACTACTAGCCCGAAATAGTTTTTGTCCTTGCGGAAAAGTTCGAGGATTTTGAGGGCGGTGAGTTTTTCCGGCACGAGCACGGGCGGCTTGACCAGCGCGCGCAAGTTGAAATCCGGCTTTTCGGCCTGTTCGACATAATCGGCCAGGCTCACCATGCCGAGGACATTGTCGATGTTTTCCTCGCACACGAGGTATTTGCTATAACCGTTTTCGCGGATGATGTCCTGTATTTCTTCCCGGGTCATCCCCATGTCCAGCCACACGAGGTCGTTTCGGTGGGTCATGATCTGTTCGGCCTTGCGGTCGGAAAAGCGGAAAAGGTTCTGGTGCAGCTCCGTTTCGTTGTTTTCCAACACGCCCTGTTGGTTGGCCAATTTCAGCATCATCTTGATCTCCTCCTCGGAAATGGCCTGCTCGCGGTTTTCCTTGATGCGGAAAAGTTTGAGCAGCAGCCGGGTGGAAAAAGAGAGGAATGCCACCAACGGATACACCATTTTGGTGAACAGGGAGATCAGCGGCGCCACGAACACGGCGATCTGCTCCGGATAGGCCATGGCGATGCTCTTGGGCACGAGTTCGCCCAGCACGATCGACAGATAAGTGATCACGACGACC
Source organism: Lewinellaceae bacterium (assembly GCA_040380145.1). GTDB lineage: Bacteria > Bacteroidota > Bacteroidia > Chitinophagales > Saprospiraceae > JBEIJQ01. Next base: position 21,044 of record JBEIJQ010000021.1, read on the forward strand.
GTGAGCGCAAAGGAGATATTGGCGGAATAGGCGGCCAATGCGGGAATGCTGTCGAACAAGGGTTGGATCTTGTTGGAAAGCGCCATTCCGCCGTAAGCACCGGAAACGATGCCGATGAGCGTGATCCCCACCTGCACGGCAGAGAGGAAATGCTCGGGGTTGTCCAAAAGGCCGAGGGCTATCCGCGCTCCTTTGCTCCCTTGCTGGAGCTTGCTTTCCAATTTCGCGCGCTTAGAAGAAACCAGTGCGAGTTCGGAAAGGGAGAACAGGCCATTCAACAAAGTGAGTCCTAATAATATAACTATTTCCATAAGTGTCCGCGCAAGGGAATTTGACTTTGCGGCCCCTGGCGAATGAAAGGGCAAATATAGGTTTATTCCCTATATCTGTTTGTCCAAAAAAATTGTGGACGATTTTTCCATGGTCCCGGCAGACGGTCCATTTGAAAAACCGTTGCAGTTCTTTTTCTTTTTTCAGAAAAAAAATATCCGCAAAATGGGATGCGATCGATCGTCCGGTGCCCAAAAATCGGCAACGGCCGGCCTCACCCCCACTGTCCGAACGATTCGATCCCGGCCAAGCGCAGGCTTTCTTCCCAAAGTTGATCGGCGAGCTGGTTGTTTTTGGCCGCGGCGGACATTTTCTGGGAAACGCACTTTTCGAAATACACGCCCGAGATCCCTTCCACGGCGGGCGAAAGCGAGAGGTGGAGGATGGTTTCGGCCCCTTTTTCGGGGGGCATCAACAGGAATCCGAAATTGCGGATCAGGAAGTTCAGCACGCCGGGATCGTTGGAACCGAAGCCCGTGTTGACGGTACCGGGGTGCAGGGCGTTGGCCGTGATGCGGGGCAGGTCGTTGGAGTATCGGCGCGTGAATTCGCGCACGAACAGGATGTTGCACAACTTGCTCAGTCCGTAGGCGCGCCACATGTTGTAGCCTTTTTGGAAGTGCAGGTCGCTCAGGTCGCCTTTGCCGATGTGGTGGGCCAGCGACGATACGCACACAATGCGGGCCTTGGGCGCGGCCTTGAGCAGATCGAACAGGTAGTGGGTGGTCAGGAAATACCCCATGTGGTTGAGGGCGAAGGTCATTTCCCAGCCTTCCGGCGATTCGTAGCGGCGATTGAAGATGCCCCCGGCGTTGTTGACCAAAATATCGATGTGAGCAAACCGCGTGCGCAGCCGCTCGGCGAAGGAGCGCACATCGGCGTGGCGCGTGAGGTCGCAGAGTTCCAGCGCAACGGAGGGATTGCCCGATTTTTCTTGGATTTCTTTTAGGGCCTGCTCTCCTTTTTCCGGATTGCGGCAGACCAGCACCACGTGGTGTCCCTGTTTGGCCAACTCGGTGGCCGCGGCTTTGCCGATGCCAGAGCTGGCGCCGGTGACTACGATGTTCATGATTTTATTTTTTTCGAAAAAAAGAAAAAAGGGAAAAAAAGGGCCGTCGAAAAAGGCGCTGTCGAAAAAGAATTATTTGTTGGCCAGTTGTCCGCAGGCGGCGTCGATGTCTTTGCCGCGGGATCGGCGCACGGTCACATCCACGGCGTTGGCGCTCAGGTGGCGGGCAAAGGCGTTGAGGCGCTCGGCATCGGATTTTTGGAATTCGGCGCCGTCGATGGGGTTGTATTCGATGATGTTCACGTGTATGCCTCCGGCGCGGCGACAGAGTTTCACGAGGTTGCGGGCGTCCTCGGGACCGTCGTTGAAGCGCTGGAAAGCGATGTACTCGAAAGTGACCTTGTTTTGCGTGACCTGCTGGAAATAGCGGATGGCCTCGACGAGGCTGTCGAGCCCGTTGTCTTCGTTGATGGGCATGATCTCGTTGCGCTTGGCGTCGTCGGCGGCGTGCAGCGAGAGCGCGAGGTTGAAGCGCGCGCCGTCGTCGGCCAGTTTCTTGATCATCTTGGCGATGCCGGCGGTGCTGAGGGTGATGCGCCTCGGCGACATGCCGAGGCCCTCGGGGGAGGTGATGAGCGCGATGCTTTCCATCACGGGGCGGTAAGCCAGCAGCGGTTCGCCCATCCCCATATAGACCACATTGGTGAGCGGGTGTCCGTACGCCTCGAGGCACTGTCGGTTGACGAGCAGCACCTGGTCGTAGATTTCGCCCGCGTCGAGGTTGCGTTCGCGCTTCATGCGTCCCGTGGCGCAAAAGGTGCAGGTGAGGCTGCAGCCCACCTGCGATGAAACGCACACCGTGAAGCGGTTTTCCTCGGGCACCGGGATGAGCACCGATTCGACGAAATGACCGTCGTGCAGGCGGAAGCGCGTTTTGAACGTGCCGTCGTTGCTGCGCTGCACCACATCGGCCACGATGGGCCGGATCTCGAAGGCCGACTCCAACTTTTCGCGGAGCGGCTTGGAGAGATTGGTCATTTCCTCGAACCGGTGCGCCCCTTTTTTCCAGAGCCATTCATATACTTGAGCCGCCCGAAAAGGCTTTTCGCCCATCGAAACGATGGCTTCGCGCAGTTCGTCTTTGGTGAATCGGCGGATGTCGGTACGGACTTCGGTCATTTCGCTTTATTTCAGGGAGCCGATCATGTCTTCCGGGCGGACCCACTCGTCGAACTGTTCGGCGGTGGTATAACCCAAATCCACGGCGGTTTGTTTGAGCGTCTTGCCGTCTTTGTGGGCTTTTTGCGCGATTTCGGCCGCCTTGTAGTAACCGATCTTGGTGTTGAGGGCCGTCACGAGCATCAGCGAGTTGTTGAGGTGGCGCTGGATGACCTCGTGGTTGGCCTGCAGTCCCATGACGCAGTTGTCGGTGAAGCTCACGCAGGCATCGCCGATCAACTGGGCGGATATCAGGAAGTTGTAGATCATCACGGGCTTGAACACATTGAGCTCGAAATGGCCGCTCATGCCGCCCACATTGATGGCCACATCGTTGCCGAGCACCTGGGCGCACGACATCGTGAGGGCCTCGGGCTGGGTGGGGTTCACCTTGCCGGGCATGATCGAGGAGCCGGGCTCGTTGTCGGGAATGATGATCTCGCCGATGCCGCAGCGCGGGCCGGACGAGAGCATGCGGACATCGTTGCCGATCTTCATCAGCGAAACGGCGAGCGTCTTCAAGGCACCGTGGGCGGCCACGATGGCATCGTGCGCGGCCAGCGACTCGAACTTGTTTTCGGCCGTCACGAAGGGCAGCCCGGTCAGTCCGGCGATGTGCTTGGCCACCAGTTCGGAATAGCCTTTCGGGGTGTTGAGACCCGTGCCCACGGCCGTGCCGCCGAGCGCCAGTTCGGCGAGGTGCGGCAGGGTGTTGCGCAGGTTGCGCAGGCCGTGGTCGAGCTGCGATACGTAGCCCGAGAGTTCTTGTCCGAGCGTGAGGGGCGTGGCATCCATGAAGTGCGTACGGCCGATCTTGACCACATCCATGTAGGCTTCCGCTTTGGCGCGGAGGGCGTCGCGCAGGTGCTCCACGCCCGGGATCGTCACCTCCACCAATTTTTGGTAGGCGGCGATGTGCATGGCCGTGGGGAAGGTATCGTTGGACGACTGCGACTTGTTCACATCGTCGTTGGGATTGAGGACTTTTTGTTCGTCGGTCAGTTGGCCGCCCGTCAGCACATGCGCCCGATAGGCGATCACCTCGTTGGCATTCATGTTGGACTGGGTGCCGGAACCGGTCTGCCAGACCACGAGCGGAAACTGGTCTTCGAGCTGTCCGGCGAGGATCTCGTCGCACACACGGGCGATGAGGTCGCGTTTTTCGGCGGGCAACGCGCCCAGTTCGGCGTTGGTGATGGCCGCCGCTTTTTTCAGCACGGCAAAGGCACGGATCACCTCTTTGGGCATGCGCTGGCCGCCGATCTTGAAGTTTTGGATCGAGCGCTGGGTCTGGGCGCCCCAATAGGCCTCGGCCGGCACGTCCACGTACCCGAGGGAGTCTTTTTCTTTGCGGAAGGACATAGGGAAAAAGATTTTTTGGGAAAAAATTTCCGCAAAGATGGGAAGAAAAGGGGCTTCTTGAAACCTTTGTAAACGTTAAGCGATCAGGATGGGGAGTTTGGTGCTGATGGCCGTGGCGCAAATGCTTTTTGTCTGACAATAACCCCGCAAATCCTGAAAATCCCGGTTCCGAAAATCCGGCCATGCCAGATTCCCCCATTTATCGCAAAATTGTCATTAGGAATCATTTCTGATGGCGGCCATTAGAAATAGGTGGACACAAAAAATTGAAATACAGACAAAAAATTGCGTAATGGATTTGCGAAAATCGAAGAACGACTTGTAAGAAATTCTTACTGCCCAGCCGGCCCAAGATGATACGGGAAGGTTCGATTTTAGTTTAAAATGCAGAATGTGAGGTTTTTAGTAGTGTATTGCGTTTCTTTTTTTCTTCGATTTTTGGATGCAATAAACAATTTTTTTGAAAAAAGTTCACTCAGGCCGGTTACCGATGCCCCCCTTTTGGGTATATATATGGTACTCGATCGGCAATGATTTTTTTGATCCCAAAAAATACTGGCTATGAAACAACATTCCCCTATCTTCAATCGCAGATCCATACGCCTGAAAGAATACGATTATTCAAGTGGCGGACTGTATTTTGTCACGATTTGTTGCGACCAGAAAATGAGTCGTTTCGGACAGGTCGAAGGCGACAAAATGATTTTGAATGATTTCGGAAAAATCGCCTTTGACGAATGGGCCAATTTGAGCGTCCGATTTCAACATCTCGAACTGGATATTTTTCAAATCATGCCCAACCACATGCACGGCATCGTACGGGCGGGGCTTGCCCCCGCCCAATCCCCCGCCCAATCCCCCGCCCAATCGCCAGCCCAATCCCCAGCCAACGCAGCCCCTACGTTGGGCAATGTCATCGGGGCGTATAAGTCATTGGTTGCCAATCGGTGTTTGGAACTTCATCGATCTCGGTATCTCATGTCGGGATTGGCTCCTGATCTTATTCCGATGTTTGGGAAATTGTGGCAGCGCAATTATTACGAACATATCATTCGGAACGAAAATGCATATCACAACATCGCAAGATACATCCTGGAGAATCCTGCAAAATGGAAAAAAAATACCCGTACGGGCGGGGCTCGCCCCCGCCCTCGTTGATCACCCCCGCCCTCGTTGATCGCCCCCGCCCTCGCCGCATTCCTTCGCCAAGGCCGCGGATTTCTCCCTCCGCCTTTGGCCTAATTCCCGCACG
>JBEIJQ010000022.1:0-25819 GCA_040380145.1 Lewinellaceae bacterium
CTCGATTCCCTCCATGTCGAGCCCGGAAGGCCCCTACGGACGCGAAAAAGAAGCGCTCAAAAACCTCAAAAAATGTATTCTGATGGTAGCGGGCGCCGCCGTCAAGACCCAAATGGACGGCCAGATCAACCTCAAGCACGAGCAAGAGATCATCATGAACGTGGCCGATATGATGGTGGACGTATTTACCCTCGAATCCACTCTGCTGCGCGTGCAAAAGGTGTCGGAAAGCAAGTCCTCCGCCGAAATGGAGGCCTACAACGCCATCCTCCAGGTTTATCTGCAAGATGCCAACGCACGGGTCCGCCATTCCGCCGAAACCGCCCTCGCTTCTTTCGCGGTCGGCGATGTGCTGGATATCCTGTTGCGCGGCGTGGCCCGCTTCACCAAATGGAAGCCCGTCAATACCAAGGAATTGCGCCGCGGATTGGCCAAACGGGCCCTCGAAAGCAACCGCTACCCCATCTGATCTTTTTGAAAACCCCTCCGAAAGCGAGGGGTTTTTCATGTCCATTATATTATTTTATTTACATATACTAATATGACGAATGTCATTTTCGGCCACTATCGACGGGAATATTTTTGCAGGAAATAAGAGCATGTATTTTTCCCAATAAAAAAAATTGAAACCATTATGAAAATCGAACAGATCTACACCGGTTGCTTGGCCGAAGCGGCCTACTACATCGAATCGGACGGCGAGGCCGCCATCATCGACCCGCTCCGCGAAACAAAGCCCTATCTCGATCGGGCGGCGGCGGACGGAGCCATGATCAAGTATGTGTTCGAGACACATTTCCACGCCGATTTCGTTTCCGGGCACCTCGATCTGGCCAACGCGAGCGGCGCCCGGATCGTGTACGGCCCCACGGCCAAACCGGCCTTTGAGGCCGTGGTCGCCCGCGACGGACAATCGTTCCAATTGGGCCGTCTGCGCATCAAGGTGCTGTACACGCCCGGCCATACGATGGAATCGTCCTCCTTTTTGTTGTACGACGAACAGGACCGCCCCCACGCCGTTTTCACGGGCGACACGCTCTTCATCGGCGATGTGGGCCGCCCCGATCTGGCGGTCAAATCCGACCTGACCAGAGAGGATCTGGCCGGTCTTTTGTACGATTCGTTGCGCGACAAGATCATGGTGCTGCCCGACGATCTGATCGTATATCCGGGCCATGGGGCCGGATCGGCCTGCGGAAAAAAATTGGCCCGGGAGACCATCGACACCCTGGGACACCAAAAAGCCACCAACTACGCCCTGCGGGCAGATATGGGAAAAGAAGAATTCGTTCGCTCCGTGCTCGACGGGCTGGTGGAGCCCCCTCAGTATTTTCCCAAAAACGCGGTCATGAACCAATCGGGCTACCGGGCATTCGAGGAAATCAAGGCCAATGGCCTGCGCCCTCTTGCTCCGAAAGCCTTTGCCGAGGCGGCCGATGCCGCGGATGCCCTGATCTTGGACACCCGCCACGAGGCCGAATTTGCCAAAACCCACATACCGGGCTCCATTTTCATCGGCATACACGGCAGTTTCGCCCCTTGGGTCGGCGCGCTGATCACCGATCTGCAACAGCCGATCCTGATCGTGGCCCACCCCGACAAGGTCGAAGAAGTGGTCACCCGATTGTCGCGGGTCGGTTACGACAATCCCTTGGGGTATCTCTCGGGCGGCATGGAGGCTTGGTTCGCCGAGGGGATGGAAACCGATTCCGTTTGTTCGATTTCCGCCTCGGCGTTCGCCGACATATTCCGAAGCGAGCGTCCGCCCGTGCTCGATGTGCGCAAGGAAAGCGAATTCGAGTCGCAGCACCTTGCGGGGGCGGAGAATTTTCCGCTGGACTTCATCAACCGCAACATGGGCCGGCTCGACCGGGATGCCCTCTATTTCGTCCACTGCGCGGGCGGCTATCGATCGATGATCGCCGTTTCCATCCTACAGGCCAGGGGATTCCGCCGCCTCACCAATGTGGAGGGCGGAATCAAGGCCATAGAAGCGGCCGGACTTGAACTCACGGCCTTTGCCGAACAGGCAACCGATCTTTGAACTTGACTTTTTTCCAAAAAAAAATTTGACCGCATGACCTTCGAAGAAATCATCCAAAGCGACAAGCCCATTCTGCTGGACTTTTTTGCCACTTGGTGCGGCCCCTGCAGGGCCATGACGCCCGTTCTCGAACAAGTGGCCGGGCAAATGGGCGACCGGGCCAAGATCCTGAAAATAGATGTGGACAAAAACCAGGCGCTGTCCGCCAAACTCGGCATCCGCGGGGTCCCCACTTTCATGATCTACAAACAGGGCCGCCGCCTGTGGTCGCAGTCGGGCATGGTCGGCAAAGCAGAATTGGTGAAGCTGCTGGAGAGTTATGCATGATTTTTTCCATCTTTCAAAAAAAAGACCGCCCGAAAATCGGTGCAAAGAGTTTCCGAAAATCTTGGAAAAAAGTTGCACGTGCGAAAGAAATACCTAATTTTGCGCCTGCTTTCAAACAACCCATCTCCAATCAGCAGCTTTTTTTATGAAACAAGATCTCCATCCCAAGGCCTACCGCTACGTGGTGTTCAAAGACTTCTCCGCCGATGTGGCATGGCTGACCCGTTCCGCGGTGCCCACGAAAGAAACCATCGTTTGGGAAGACGGAAAGGAATATCCCTTGGCCAAACTCGAGATTTCGAGCGCATCGCATCCTTTCTTCACCGGCAAGATGAAGTTTGTGGACTCGGCCGGCCGTATCGACAAGTTCAACAAGAAGTTCGGCAAATTCGCCGAGCGTTCCGGTAAAAAAGAAGAGTGATCGGCGCGCCCTGATCATCGAAAAATCCAAGCCACCTTTTCGGTGGCTTTTTTTGTCTGAAAAAAAAGTCTTGGCGGCCAACTCCCATATCCTGCGCAACTGGGCCATCGGCATCGGGCTGTTTTTGGCCCTGGCGGCAGCCAACCGTTATTTCGGTTGGTTGCGGATGCCGTGGTCGCGTCCGCAGGCCGTCGAACTGCTGCCCTCGGATTGCGGCTTGGCGTTCGGCACCGTGAACCCGTCCGGATTGGCGGATTCGATCGATGCACTGCCCTATCTGGAGTCGCTTCGGTCCATCGGATTTTTCGACGATTATCTGAGCGATCTGGTGGAACTGGATTCGTTTTTCGTCCGTGCAGGTTCGTCCGCATGGTCGGAAGGCCGGTGCAGATTGATCTCCGGGCTGATGCCCCACGGGGCGAACGAGTACCGCTGGGTACACATCGTCGAAACCCCGGAAAATATCGGGGCGGAACGCCTGGTCGCCGCTTGGCCCGGAAAAAAAAGGGAGTACGCTTACCGGAACCGCCGCGTGCACGAGCTCAGAGAAGGGGATGTCCTTCGCTTCGGGCTGGCCGAATACCGCGGGCTGTTGGTGTTCAGCCGGCAGAGCCTTTTCGTGGAGCGGGCTTTGTCACAGGGGATCGAACTGCGGTCGGGCTTTCGCTCGACATCCGGGTTCCGCGATGTTTGGAACCGTACCGGCCAAGGACAACTGACCCTTTTCCTCCAGATGGGCCAACTGGCCCGCACGATGTCGGTATTTTGTCCGCCGGAAAAAAAGGATGTCCAAGACCTGGGATCCGTTTTTTCATGGGTGGGGCTGGACCTGTTTTTTTCCTCTTCCGGCATTGCCTGCAACGGCGTGGCCACCTCGCCGGAAGGTTGGCTGACACAGAGCATTCTGCGCGGCTCTGCCTCGGAGGAGCCTCCCATGGCCGACATCCTGCCCGACAATACGGCCGTATGGCTGTACGCGGCCTTGAAGCCCTCCGCCACCCGAAACCCCAGCGAGGCTTTTAAGGCCCATGTGCGCCCCTGGATGGGCGACGAAAGGGGATATGCCATCACCGAACCGGGGTCGGCGGACATCGCTTCTTACGCATTCGTGGTGCTGAAAGCCCAAGATCCGAACGCCGCCCTGCAGGCTTTGGACGCCGCTGCCGACCAGTTCGGCGCCGAACCGCCCGTGAAACATGTCAATTACCAGCTCAGGCGCGTGCTTTCGCCCGATCTGCTCAAAGGGGTTTTCCCCGAAAGTTTGGTGCCGGTCGAAAATCCTTACTATGCCGCTGTGGGGAATTATTTGGTTTTCGCCAATTCCTTGGACGGGCTGCGCTGGTGGATAGACAAAAACACGCTGAACCTCACCCTGCGGCGCAGCGACCGATATTTGCGGATGCGCACGGCCCTGGCCGGCAAAGGACAGGGATTCTGGTATTTTTCCCCGGAACACGCCTATCATCTGCTGAAAAGATATTTCCGGCCCGAGATGGAAGCCGCCTTCGACCAAGCCTATCCGCTGGCCAGCCAACTGGGTCCGATGGGATTTTTGTTGCAGGGGCAAGGGCAACGTTTTTCCCTGCAAGGACAAGCCGTCTATTCGGGGCGGCGGGCCACCGGCAGCAGTATTTCCTGGCGGGTGCCGCTCGGCACGCCCGCCGTCGTGGCCCCGCAGGCCTTTCGGACCGCCAAGAGCGGACGGGTGGACATTTTGGTGCAGGACGCCGACCACCGCCTGTACTGCATCGGTGCGGACGGCGTGGTGCGTTGGAACCGCTTGCTCGACAGCCGGATGTTTCCGGGCGTCCAAGCAACGGATTATTACGGAAACGGCGACCAACAGTACTACCTCAATACCCAAAAATTCATTTATCTGCTGGATTCGACGGGCAACGATGTGTTCAAGCCGCTCGAAGTGCCCGGCGAAGCCTGCACCGGTGTGCTGCTCGACAAACCCGGTGAAAAGGGCCGCTTGTTCGTGGGCTGTTCCAACGGCCAAGTGTACGGCTACTACCCCAACGGGGCCGCCTTGGAAGGCTGGTCGCCCTACCCCGCTGCCGGTGTGTTGGCCGTTGCTCCGGCGGCCATGACCCACGACGGCAAATCGTACATCGCCCTGCTGTCGAAAGAAGGTCGGCTGACCTTGGCCGAACGCAACGGCAAAACACGCTTTTCCAAAGAGTTAAGCCCGGCCTTTTCCGCCTATATCGGGGTGGACGGCGAAATCGGGCGTTTGGTGGCCGCCAACGCCGAGGGTGTGGTGGAAGCGTTCAACATGACGGGGGAATCGTTCCGGCTGACGCCCAAAGCGGGCAAAAACGAAGGGGTACGCTTCCTTTTTTCCGATGTGACCGCCGACAAGCGCAAGGACTATGTGCTGCTCAGCCAGCAACACTTCGCCGTGCACGGCTACAAGGACAAAAAATTCGTGGAATTCGGGAAAGGGAAATTTCCCAAATCCCAGACCACCGTTTTCGCGGTGGCGCCACCGGGCGGAGGGAAATCGCTGATCGGGACGGTCAACCTGCCCCAGCGCGAGGTGATGCTGCTCGACGCCGATTTCAAGCCTTTCGCGGGGTTTCCCATGCCCGGGAGCACCCGATTTGCGCTGGTGGACCTGTTCGGCGACCAGGGCATGGCGATGGTCGTGGCCGAAGGGGCCACCGTTTATGCGTGCAAACTTCGCTGATGATCAACCCAATGCCGCTTCGATGAGCGCGTCGTCGGCCAGATTCGGCAGGGTGACGCTGAGCAACGGGGTACGCTCCATCTCGCGGCGGATAGCGAAATCCGCTTCGCGGTTGCGGGCCCATGCGCGGCGGGCAATGCCGTTGTTGACATCCCAAAACAACATCGAGCGCAGGCGCTCGCCCGCTTCGGGCGAACCGTCGAGCACCAATCCGAAACCGCCGTTGATCACTTCGCCCCAACCGACACCGCCGCCGTTGTGCAGCGAGATCCAAGTGGCCCCGCGAAAACCGTCGCCCACGAAATTGTGCACGGCCATGTCGGCGGTGAAAGACGAACCGTCGTAGATGTTGGAGGTTTCGCGGTACGGCGAATCCGTGCCGGAAACATCGTGGTGGTCGCGTCCCAACACGATCGGTCCCGCGAGCCGGCCTTCGGCCAAAGCGCGGTTGAAAGCCTCGGCGATGCGGATCCGGCCCTCGCTGTCGGCGTACAAGATGCGGGCTTGGGAGCCCACCACCAAACGGTTCTGCTCGGCGGTGCGGATCCAGTGCAGGTTGTCGGCCAGCTGTTGCCGGATTTCCGGGGGCGCTTCCCGAAGCATGGATTCCAGCACTTCGGCGGCCAATCGGTCGGTCAAGCTCAGATCTTCGGGATCCCCCGATGCGCACACCCAGCGGAAGGGGCCGAAGCCGTAATCGAAGCACAAGGGCCCCATGATATCCTGCACATAAGAAGGATAGCGGAAAGAACCGTCCGGGCGCAGGATGTCCGCACCGGCGATGTCGCGCGCCTGTTTGAGAAAGGCGTTCCCGTAATCGAAGAAATACATTCCCTTGGCCGACATGGCGTTGATGGCGTCCACATGGCGGCGCAGGGTTTCGGCGATGCCGGCCCGGAAAGCGTCCGGGTCGTCCGACATCAAGCGGCGGGCCTCTTCGAAAGACATGCCGACGGGATAATACCCCCCGGCGAAGGGATTGTGCAGGGAGGTCTGGTCGGAACCGAGGTCGACTTGGATGTTTTCGGCCAAAAACCGTTCCCACAGCGCGACGATGTTGCCGCAAAAGGCCAGCGAAACGGCTTCCCGGTCGGCCAGCGCTCGGCGGACACGGGCCACCAGGGCATCCAGATCGTGGAACAGTTCGTCCACCCAGCCCTGTGCGTGGCGTTTGCGGGCGGCGATCTCGTCCACTTCGGCCACCACGCCCACGAGGCCGGCGATGACGGCGGCCTTGGCCTGGGCGCCCGACATACCGCCCAGCCCCGAGGTGACGAACAGTTTTCCGCGGATGTCCGCTCCGGGACCGAACTTCAGCCGCGCTGCGTTGAGCACGGTCAGATAGGTACCGTGCACGATGCCTTGCGGACCGATGTACATGAACGAGCCGGCGGTCATCTGCCCGTACTGCGTCACGCCGAGGGCATTGTACCTTTCCCAGTCGTCGGGCTTGGAGTGGTTGGGGATCATCATGCCATTGGTGACGACCACCCGCGGGGCGCCCGGATGCGAGGGAAAAAGCCCCAACGGATGACCGGAATACAGCACCAGCGTCTGTTCGTCGGTCATTTCGGCCAATAGGCGCATGGTGATGCGGTACTGGGCCCAATTTTGGAAGACCGCTCCGTTGCCGCCATAGGTGATCAGTTCCTGGGGGTGCTGTGCAATGGCCGGATCAAGGTTGTTGTGCAGCATCAGCATGATGGCCGCCGCCTGTCGCGACCGGCAGGGATAGTCCTCGATGCTGCCCGCCGAGATCGTGTAGTCCGGCATGAACCGGTACATGTAGATGCGACCATACCGGGCCAATTCCGCGGCAAATTCGGGAGCCAAGACCGCGTGCCACTCGGCCGGGAAATAGCGCAGGGCGTTGCGCAGGGCAAGTTTTTTTTCCGAAAGGGAAAGAATGTCCTTGCGGCGGGGCGCATGCGAAAACTGCGAATCCGGCGATTTCGGGGCCGGCAGCGCGGAGGGGATGCCCTCGGAGATGGATTGGTATTTTTTCATGTTCCGGCCCAAAAGAAAAGTGCGAAAAAATCAGTCGTCGGCCAGCACATCGCGGTGGCTGTACAAATAGAGCAGGTCGCCGATCTTGTTTTTAAGTTCGTGGCGGTGCACGATGAAATCGAGGAAACCGTTTTCGAGGGTCGCCTCGGCGGTCTGGAAACCGGCGGGCAATTTTTTGATCTTGAGGGTTTCCTTGACCACTCGGGGGCCGGCAAACCCGATGAGGGCGCCCGGCTCGGAAAAGTTCACGTCTCCGAGCATCGCGAAAGAAGCCGTCACGCCGCCCGTGGTCGGGTCGGTCAAGAACGACAGGTAAGGCAGCCCGGCGCGGGAAAGTTGCACGAGTTTGGCGGATGTCTTAGCCATCTGCATGAGCGAATAGGCCGCCTCCATCATCCTCGCCCCACCGGACTTGGAAATGATCATGAGCGGCATTTTGTGGGCGATGCAGTGGTCCACCGCGAGCGCGATTTTTTCGCCCACCACCGAGCCCATGGAGCCGCCGATGAACTCGAAGTCCATGCAGGCGATCACGAGATCGTGCTTGTGCACCTTGCCCACGGCCACCGACATGGCATCGTCGAGACCCGTTTTTTCGACGGCCTCTGTCAAGCGTTCGGTGTAAGGCTTCAGATCCGTGAACTTCAAAATGTCTTTCGACACGATGTGGTCGAAAAGCGGGGTGTAATTGCCGTCGAACAGCAGCTCGAAGTAATCATCTGAACCGATGCGATCGTGGAGGCCGCAGTTTTTGCACACCCAGAGGTTGTCTTTGAAATCCTTGGTCGTCGTGGTTTTGTTGCAAGCCTTGCACTGGTGCCAGAGACCTTCGGGCACTTCTTTTTTCTGTCGGGTCTGTATGCCTTCCCGCAAGCGTTTGAACCAGCCCATAGCCGCCGTTTTATTGGTGAACTTTTTTTATAAAAAACAAAAAGAACCGCGCTCCGTTGAACCGTCGGACGACCCATCAGAGCGCGGTTGGGCGCGAACGGGCATCAGGCGAGCCGGATGTCGTCGCAAAGATACACGTCCTGTACGGCGTTCAACAGGGCGATGCCCTCGTTGATCGGTTTTTGGAAAGCCTTGCGGCCCATGATCAGTCCCTGACCGCCGGCGCGCTTGTTGATCACCGCGGTTTCCACGGCCTCGGCCATGTCGGAAGCGCCCTTGGATTCGCCGCCGGAATTGATCAGTCCCACGCGGCCCATGTAACAGTTGGCCACTTGGTAGCGGCACAGATCGATGGGGTGATCGGTGGTGAGGTTGTCGTACACGCGCTTGTCGATCTTGCCGTAGCTGGAATTGCCCATGTTGAGGGCCGTGTACCCGCCGTTGTTGGTGGGCAACTTTTGCTTGATGATGTCGGCTTGGATGGTCACGCCCAAGTGGTTGGCCTGACCGGTGAGGTCGGCCGAGTTGTGGTAGTCCTTGTCGGACTTGAAGGCGTTGTTGCGCAGATAGCACCACAGGATGGTGGCCATGCCGAGCTCATGGGCGTATTCGAAGGCCTCGCTGATCTCGACGAGCTGGCGAGCGGATTGGTCGGAACCGAAGTAGATCGTCGCGCCCACCGCCACGGCGCCCATTTCCCATGCGTTTTTGACGCTGCCGAAGAGGATCTGGTCGGCCTTGTTGGGGTAAGTGAGCAACTCGTTGTGGTTGATCTTGACAATGAATGGAATGCGGTGCGCGTATTTGCGGGAGCACATCGAGAGGACCCCGTAGGTGGAGGCCACGGCATTGCAGCCGCCTTCGATGGCCAGTTTCACGATGCTTTCCGGATCGAAATAGGTGGGATTTTTGGCAAAGGAAGCTCCCGCGCTGTGCTCGATGCCCTGATCGACGGGCAGGATGGACAGGTAGCCGGTGCCGGCCAAACGGCCGTTGCCGTAAAGGGTTTGGAGGCTGCGCAGGGTCTGGTTGCTGCGGTTGCTGTGCGCAAAAATACGGTCCACGAAGTCGGGGCCCGGACCGTGCAGCGTGCCCTTGTCAAAGGTTTTGCTCGTATGGTCGAGCAGGAAACGGGCTTTTTCCTCGCCCAGGATTTCGGTGATTTGCTTGACGGAAGCCATTGGTGGTCGCAGAAAGGTTTAGAGGGGTGAAAAAAGGGGCAAAAAAAAACGTTGCGCCAGGGCCGTTCGCCCGAAAGCCGATGGGCGCGGCAAAGATAGGCAAAATTTTGTTCGCCTAACGGGGACAAATTTCGCCGTCAGAACAGGGTTCGCCACTTCTGACTATATTTGGCCGTCTTTTAGGACTGTTTTTTTCCAAAAAATAAAATGCACCGCTGACCATGAGAAGTTTGCTCACCCTGCTTTTTTTCGGCCTGATCATTTGGGTCGTTTACGCCACTTTCTTCGGCAGTTCGGACGACAAAGACAAGCGCGACCGCCTGTTCAATGGGCTCAAAGAAACCGGCGAGGCCATCACCGACATCCTCAAGTCGCAAAAGGGCCTGTACGATGCCGGTGAGTACGACAAGGCATTGGACAAGATCTCGGGGGTGATCGACCAGTTGAAAAAAGAACAGGACGGATCGGGCGAAAAAGCCGCCGAACTGGCGCGATTGGAAAAACAAAAAGCCGAACTGGAAAATCTGATCCAGCGCTACGAGGCCGACAAAGAACGCCACGACAAGGCCGCTCAAACGCCCCCCGTCAATCAAGGCAAGGCCAAACGGGCCGAGACCCAAACAGAGGAACCCTCCACGGCCCCGCTGGAGAAAAAACTCGCGGAAATCCAAAAGACGCTCGAAACCCTTTCCCAATAAGCCTGTTCTACAACCGGCCCACCAAATTTTTTCGAAATGAGCAAAAAGACATTCGCAGCGGCAGTTCTTTTGCTGTTGGCAACCCATCTGGCGGCACAGGAAAAAGCCAAAATGCCCATGCCGAAGGGCACTGCTTTCGGCATCCAGACCGGCCTGGCGATCGGCATCCAAAAATGGAACGGCTCGCAGCGCGAGCCTCTTTTTGCGTTCACCGGCTCGATGTTCATGGATTTCATGACCGGCCGTCGGATGAGCACCCTGATCCAGCTGGGATACAGTCCCAAAGGCTCTTCCGTGATACAGAACGCCACCCAGTACATCGGTCCGGGCGGGCAGCCGATCAACATCCCCCGCACCACTTACAACACGATTTTCCACAACCTGTCGATGATCCTCGGCGCCAAATCGCGTTTCGCGATGCCCAAGCCCAACCAATGGGCCTACTTCATGCTGGGCATCCGGGGCGAATACACCTTGGCCTACGACCGCGGTCTGTTGGGCAATCCGAATTTCGACGACTACATCAACAAATTCAACTGGGGTCCTTCGCTCGGTGGAGGCTACGAAATGGGCCTCGGCGAATCGAACACCACGCTGTTTTGGCAGCTCCACATCGCACCGGATGTTTCGTATGTTCTGAACGTGCCCAACAGCCAGTGGACCAATCCTTTCACCCTGCAGACCGAGACATTGCCCGCCCAGCGCATCCGCAACATGGGCATCGAACTGGTGATGGGCGTGCGTTTCCACCGAGATCCGGACGAAACGCCCGAGGAAATGGCTTGGTAATCTTCTTGAATCTCTCGACATTGTCGGTCGGCACCGACGATCAGCCGCCTCCCTGTAGGGCTTTGAGCAGATCCTCTTGGCTGGCCATCGGATTGGGCAGCACTTTCATGTCGAAGGTGATCTGGGGCTTCTCCGCGCTGCGCAGGGCCTTCACATCAATAGCGGCGAACTGCTGCTCGGAGAAGACGGCGATGCGGCTGTTGGGCAAAACGGCCACCACTCTGGCTTTTGTGCCGACCGGAAAAGGAGCTTTGGCCCAATCCGATCTGGTGAGCTTGATCACGGAACGGGAATCGGTGGGCACCAGATAGACCTCTCTGACCATTTGTCCCTGCTCTGCCCACTGATCTTCGTAATTGAAATTCAGTTGCGCGGTGATGTTTTCCTGCTTCAACAACCGATCGTAGTTGTAGATGCCGAAACCGCCGATTTCAAGGGTGCGGAAAGCGTCGGCCATTTTGGACAGCCGGGCCATTTCTGCCTCCCTTTCCAATCTGAGGCGTTCCATAAGCGCTTCCTGCTCCACCCGCATCCGTTCGTATTCGATCTTTATTTTGGCAAAAGCCTCTTTCTCGTTCGTTCTCCAGTACTCCGGTGTGAAACGGAAAAGATCTTTCAGCATCAAAACCGCCTGAGCACGAATTTTGAACGAATCCAAGTGGTGCCCCGGCTTTTTGGGGTTGCAACGATAAATCGTGAACGAGAACTCATTGTCTTTGATAAATTTCACATCCGCAGAGTTGTTGTTGGGATCGAAAATTTCGTTCAAGTGTTTTCCGTCCCCTTGACGCACCCCCTTGGGCACTTTTCCCTGCTTGATCCATGTGGGAAAAGGCTTGTCGTCCAGTCTTTTCCAAACCATTGCAGAGACGTCTCCGTCCATATCCGCACCGGTTTCAAACAATCTAAGCCAAGTCTGGACGTTCAGCCACTTGAGACCATAAGATTGAATTTTTGCCTTGACGGCATCGTGTTTCAGCGATTTACCGTTGAGATATTCGTCATATTCCACATCCAAAACCGCTGTGTAATCGAGCACAAATCGGTCGCCCGCTCGCGGCAGACCGGCTTGGTTTTGGGACAATTTGCCGAGCAATTTCTGTTTTTCGACGTTCACCTCGGCGGAATTGTGCCCCAAAGATTTCCAGTTGCGGGCCTTTTCGTCGAGATAGTAGGCGTTGAAATCGTTTTCGGGCGTGAAAGAAGCCAAGCGCACTTCCATTTTCGCGCCGTCCCGCACGAAGATATCTTGGCCGTTTTGGGCACCGCGCAGTTCGAACATGCCCGCCGTTTCCAGTTGTTGGCGGCCGGCGCTGTCGAATTCCATCGGGATGCCGGTCAGAAAAACATCTGTTTCGTTGTGCATTTCACGGTAGCGGAGCTCGACCTCGCCGGTGAGCGGCTGGCCGTTGGCGCCCACGAAGGCATTGGCCGGCACCTTGAGGTGGCCGCCGTTGGGCAAGTCGAACTTGTTGTCTCGATCCACCCGGGCCCGAAAAACGGTGAACGGCAGATCGAGGCCGGGAAACGGCGGTTTGACAAACGAAGCGTCGTCGGATACCGTTGAGACCTCGGAACAGCCGCTTGTGGCAAGTGCTGCAAAAACGATTGCTCCAAGACCGATTACCGTGGATTTCAAAAGATGATTGTTCATAAGGTAAAAAATTGGTTGAAAAATCGTAAAATGCTTCAAATCATGTTTCCGAATTATGGCAAGTGAAAAAATCCAATGATTTAAAAATCAGTTTTTTGCAAAAAATCATTCAGCTCACAAAACAAAAGAAAATCAATGTGTTCCATTAAACGGGGCCTCCCGGTAAAAAGCCACGGCGGCCTCGGCGTACGAGCACTGGGGCGCCCTTGATTTTCGTCCGTAAGGAAAGGCCCGGATCGATTGCCAGGAGCGGATTTCCTCGACCGGAGCATGGATGCCGAGGTTGTAGGCCGTGCCCACGAACGCGATCCGCGATTCGGCAGAGAGGCGGGCCAGTTCGGGATATCGGGCCGACAAATGCATCCAAAAAGCGCACACATAGCGCAGCTGGGTCTCGGTGTCTTCGAGGCGCAGCAGTCGCTCCTGCCGAGCCGTTTTTTGCGAAGCGCCCGCTTGGGGCAGCAGTTCGGGAAAGGTGCGCGCCAGATCGGGATCCCGGGCGATGGCCGATTCCAAGTCCTCAGCAAAAGAGGGCTTCATCTGGAATGGCCCGATGGAAAAATCCACCACATTCCGCCCCCCGTGCACGTACGCCAGCTCAAGCCCCGCCGTTTCCAGCCAATCCCGGAAACGCGCATATCGGTAGTTTTCGGGGGCCACGACCGCCAACAACTCCTCCTCGGGCAGATCGTAGCGGTCGCAGATTTCGGCAAAGGCGGACCGGTTGGCCGAAAAAAAGATCTTCGCATCCGCATAATCCGGCAAAAAAGGAGGCTTTTCGCCAGTGAAATTCTTCGCGGGAGCCGGCGCGTGCGAAGACAGCAGCGCCAAAACGGCCAACAACAGGATATATCGCATGGGCGTCAAGAGGATCACTTGCTGCCGAAGCACTGGATATAATAAAAGCTCGCCATTCCATCCCCTTCGTATTCGACCATCAAAGCCCCCGTTCCGAGCATTTTGTATCCTTTGGTGTAAATGTTCGCCCGATGGCCGGGGGAATTCAACCAATCTTGGAGCGCTTCACGGGCGGCATCTGCATAGGTCGTTTTCTCCCCGAATACATAAGTCATGTCGATGTTTTCGCCCATCATCATCAGCCCTTTGATATACTTGTTGAAACGGACCTTGATATCGGTCTGCGCCTTCTTTTTGGGGTTTGCATGATCGAAGTAACCGTTCTTTTTCATATCGGCCACATGCGTAGCGCCCGCACGACATAGCTCGACGGAGAATGCGCAGGCAGGCAGTTTCTTTTTTTCTCTTTGGACATTGGTTTCGTGGAAAACGGCCGCCACCAACAAAGGATAGTTTATTTGTTGGAAATCGATGAAAGCGTTTACTTCCGGCAATGCGAAGAATTGTTTGGCGGAATAATCCTCGCAGTATTTTATCAAGTTCGGCTCCAAAGCGTCGCTCATTTGGGCAAAAACCGAAGATGGGCTGGCCAGCCAGCAGAACAACAACAGAAAGGGCAATTTTTTCACAGGTTTCATTTGGGGTTTCGAAAAAATTATTTCGAAAAAAGCAAGCCTATAACGGCAGAGGGCTCAAAATAATTTCCCCGACGGCCATTTTTTTTTCATCCAAGCAATTTTTCCATATATCCCGAAAGTGCCAAGCGACTCCGCCCACGGCGTGGACGGGCAGGTCGGGCGCCGCCAGCGGCGCGACACGGCGGGCGACGAACGCCGAAAATTCTTCGTGCAAGTTGTTTTCGATCCATTTGTTTCCCCGGTTTTGCCCATAAAAAAAGGCAAATTCCGCGCACCATCGATTGGGCATCGGGCGGCGGTACAAGGCATCCAGCACCTCGGTGCGATCGAGCACGGGATATGCCGTCCGGAATCGGTGGACCAGTTCGGGTGGGAGCTCCCTGTAAAAAAAGGCTTTGAGCAGCCTTTTTCCCAGTTCGGCGCCGCTGCCCTCGTCGCCGAGCAAAAAGCCGAGGGAAGGCAGGGAATCCTCGATCCGGAGGCCGTCCCAGCGGGCGGCATTGGAGCCGGTGCCGAGGATGCAGACCACCCCGGGGATATCGCCGCAGGTCCAACGGGCGGCTCCGATCAGATCCGAGCCGATCGTGGCCGAGGCGTGCACAAACACGGATCGGAGGGCGTTTTCCACCCGGGCACAATCCGTTTCCGTGGCGCATCCGGCCCCGTAAAACACGACTTCCGTACACGCCTCGGCGGGAAACGGCAGTTGGGGGAGCAGTTCGAGGCTCAGCACTTCGGCAATGGCCCGCTCGTCCAAGTAGCGGGGATTGCAACCGGTGGTGCGAAAAAAGCCCCCCGATCCATCGGACCAGAGGGCTTTTGTGGAGCCGCCGTCACATAGCAGCCGCATATCGTATGATCAATGGCCCTTTTTGTCGGGCGCTTTGTTGGTTGGCTTGGTCGGTTCCGCGTGGTGATCGCCGTGGTCGCCGTGCGCATCGGCGGCAGGCGTTTCCGCGTGAGCGGTATCCACTTGGGCGGCAGGTTTTTCCTGCTTGAAAGGATTGTACGAGGTCGAATACATTTTGGTGTAGCCGTCGTTGCGGATGACCTTGGCGGGATCGTTGTCGGAGTGGTTCATGGCCATCAGGAAACCGGCCACGATCAGGCCGAGCAGGGAAAGGATCTTCCAAAATGCACCGTAGGAATGGCCGGAGGAGGCGTTGTTGCTCATGGTGATGCGGGTGATGGTGATAAAAAGTTTGGGTAAAAAAGTTTGGGCAAGGGATCAGTCGTGGGCGGCCACGGAGAAAGCGGGCAGCACGGGCACATAAGGGCTTCCTTCGAGCACGCTGCGCGAGATCACGATGCGCTGCACCTCGGAAGTACCTTCATAGATCTGGGTGATCTTGGCGTCGCGGAGGAGGCGTTCGACGTGGTATTCTTTCACGAAGCCGTACCCGCCGTGCACTTGGACGGCCTCCACGGCGGTTTTCATGGCCGTTTCGGAGGCGAACAATTTGGCCATCGAACTCGCGGTGCCGTAATCCATGCCGCGGTCTTTCAATACCGCCGCGCGATAGACCAACAGGCGGGCCGCTTCGATCTCGGTGGCCATGTCGGCCAACTTGAACGCGATGGCCTGGTGCTGGCTGATTTCTTTGCCGAAAGCTTTGCGCTGCTTGGAGTACGCCAGCGACAGTTCGTAGGCGCCGGCAGCGATGCCGAGGGCTTGGGCGGCGATGCCGATGCGGCCACCGGTGAGGGTTTTCATGGCGAACTTGAAGCCGAAGCCGTCCTCGCCGATGCGGTTTTCCTTGGGCACGCGCACATCGTTGTACATGATGGTGTGCGTGTCGGAGGAACGGATGCCGAGCTTGTCTTCTTTGGCCGAAACGGTGACGCCCGGCCAGGAAGTTTCCACGATGAAAGCGTTGATGCCACGGTGGCCCTTGGCCACGTCGGTCTGCGCCATCACGAGGTGAACCGCCGAGGTACCGCCGTTGGTGATCCAGTTCTTGGTGCCGTTCAGCAGGTAATGGTCGCCCATGTCGATGGCTGTGGTGCGCTGTGAAGTCGCATCGCTGCCAGCTTCGGGTTCCGACAGGCAAAAGGCGCCGATCCATTCGCCCGTGGCGAGCTTGGTGAGGTATTTTTGCTTTTGATCTTCGTTGCCGAAAGTCTCCAAACCCCAGCAGACCAAGGAGTTGTTGACCGACATGATCACCGAGCAGGAGTTGTCCACTTTCGAGATCTCCTCCATGGCCAACACATAGGAAAGAGAATCCATGCCGCCGCCGCCATAGCGGGGGTCCACCATCATGCCCAAAAAGCCCAGCTCGGCCATGCGGCGCACCTGTTCCTTGGGATAGGCCATGTCGCGGTCGCGTTCGATCACTCCTGGCTTCAGTTCGTTTTGCGCGAACTCGCGGGCGGCCTGTTGGACGGCCAAATGTTCTTCGGTAAGCTCAAAAATCATTTGGTTCGAGATTGTAGGGGTTGCGGAATCGGGGGCAAAGGTAATGGAATTTCGACAAGCACGCAACTCTTTTCAATCGGTATCGGCCGAGCGCAAAATGCGGTTCCAGCGGATGCCGCCGTTTTTCATCGAGAAGAATATGAAAAGCGGTTTGCCGACCACATGGTCCTCGGGCACAAATCCCCACCAGCGGGAATCCGCAGAAAAATGGCGGTTGTCGCCCATCGCCCAGTAGTAATTCTGTCGGATGGTATAGGTGGTCGTTTCTTGTCCGTTGATGAAGAACCGGCCGTCTTTTTCCACCAGGGCGTTGCCCTCGTAATTGGAAATGATCCGTCGGTAAACGGAGATGTTTTCGGGGGTCAGCGTCACGGTCTCGCCTTTGGCCGGAACATGCAACGGTCCGTAATTGTCTATGTTCCAGCGATAGTGCAGAGAATCGAACGGAAACACATGGGATCCGCGCATGCCTTTTTCCCCATCTATTTTTCTCAAAAAAACCGAATCCACTCCGGGGAACTGCCTGAAAGCGGCCAGTTCACGGGGATTCAACACCAAAAAACGCTTTTCGCCCGGCGCGCCGCCATAAGTGGAGCCGGGAGTGCCGCTGTATTCCACATCTGGATTTTGCTGCAGGAAAATCGACAGATTGGGGCTGCCCGTCCAATAGTAGGTGAGCTGTATGTTTTCGGGCTGTTTGGACGGCTGGTCGTTGACGAACAGTTGTCCGTCGATGATGCGGATATTGTCGCCGGGCATTCCCACACAGCGCTTCACATAGTGGTCGCGCTTGTCCACAGGGCGGTACACCACGCCCATTTTCAAGAACTCCTCTCTTTTGCGGGCATACAATTCAGGCTTTTGCTCTCGGAACACATTGAGCATATCGTTGTATTGCCGGCCGAATTCCACGCCGGGCAAGATGGAATCGCCTTCGGGGAAATTGAACACGAAAGGATCGTTGCGTTCCAAGTCCACCAGCGAAGGGAGCCGATAACTTTCCCATTTCGGCCAATTGAGATAGGATTCGGTACCGAAAAAAGGCATCACATTGTGCACCAAGGGCACCGACAGCGGGCGCGAGGGAGTACGGGGACCGTAATGCACCTTGCTGACGAAAAGGAAGTCGCCCACCAGCAGAGAGCCTTCCATCGAGGGCGTGGGGATGGTGAACGCTTCGATCAGGAACATGCGGATGAACGAGGCGGCGAAAACGGCGAACAGCGCGGACTCGGCCCACTCGCGCAAAAGCCCTTTCGGCGGCCGTTGATCTTTGGGCACCGAGCACGCGGGACCTTCATAAGATACGCCTTCGGCCTTGGCGTTCGGTGCTGGCTTGGCCGGGCGAGCAGAAGCGGTCTTGCGCGGACTTGCGACCGGCTGCTCGGCAGGTGCTGCCGACACGACCGTTTTTTCTTTGGAAAAACCCAGATAGGGAAAATACGCCCACGGGCAGGCAACGGCGGCGAACTGCTGCCAAAAGCCCCAACGACCGAAGGAATTGACCAGATCGATCAGCATATAGCTGAAAGTGAACATATTGCCGATGGGCAGCAAAAGCCACAGCAGAGTAATGGGCCGGCGGCCGGTGATCTCGGCCCAGACCAAGAGGTTCAGCCCCGGAACGGCGGCCTTCCAGCCGGGGTGGCCGGCTTTTTCGAACAGTTTGTACAGGCCGGCCCCGAAGGAAAGAAAGAGAACGGCAAATATGGTCCAATTGAGCATGTGTCGGTTGTTTGGCGGGGCCCATCCGGGCGGACGGCTACAAAAACGGTCTTATAATCGGACGTTCAGTCCGTGCAAAGATGACAGGATTTGGGGAAAATGCAAAACGATGCGCCCGTTCAGAGCCCCAACAGGTCGGACATCTCGAAGTACCCTTTTTTGCCCACGAGCCAATGGGCCGCTTGCAAGGCCCCCCGAGCGAACCCGAGGCGGTTTTTGGCCACATGGCGGAGTTCGATCTCGTCCACCGGGGATTCCCAGCGGATCGAGTGGGTGCCGGGGAAATTCCCTTCGCGCAGGGCTTCGATCCGGATCTCGTCGGCATGGGCCGTTTCTTGGTCGGTCCAAGTGTTTTTGCGTCCCACCAGCGCCAGGATGTCCTGGGCGAGGCGGATAGCGGTTCCGCTGGGCGCGTCCAATTTGTGCAGATGATGGATCTCCTCGATGTGGACATCGTATTGGGACTGCCCTTCCATCAAAGCGGCCAAGCGGCGGTTGAGGGAAAAAAGCAGGTTGACCCCTATGCTGTAATTGGCGGCGTAAAACAAGGATCCTTCGTGCTCGGCGCACAGTTGCTTGGCCTCTTCCAGACGCTCGAGCCACGCTGTGGTCCCGCATACCACGGGAACACCGGCGCGGAAACAGGCCTCCAAATTGGCAAAAGCGGCGTCCGGACGAGAGAACTCGATGGCCACATCCGCTTGTCGGAGTGCTTCGCCGGTCATCTCCGAACGATTGCCCGTGCCGATCCTCAATACAATATGGTGTCCCTGTCCCAAAGCCACCTCTTCGATGGCGCGGCCCATTTTTCCATAACCGATCAGGGCGATTTTCATGGGTATTTCCATTGGGCGTACAATAAAAAAACCTGCACCGGCCGCTACAACCCCTTATCCTTGCTTGCTTTCGCACCTGGGGAGGTTAGAGGGAGCTTGCCGTGCAGGCACTGCAAAGGTACGATTTTTTTACAAAAAACAACATTCGAAAAAAAGAAAGCACAAAAACACCTGCTTCTTGCCCGGTCACCCCATCAATTTGGCCAGTGCTTCCTGAACGGCTTTTTTGCGCTCATCGGCCTCCAGAACGGACGCCGGGGCGGCGCGTTGCCGACAATCCGGTACCGGACAGCGCTCGCAGGTCTGGTGTACCCAACGGTGGGGGATGGAACGGTCGTGGAGAAACGAAATCTGGCGCCGCGTGTCGGGCGTCAACGCCACGCCGAGGCCGACGCTCATGTTCTTTTCGGAAAGAGGAGGACCGTTTTCGGCCATCGCGAACACGAGATACTCGTCGTCGGAGCCGATGTAGCCCGAGCGCTGTATCCCGGTCAGCAACCTGCCGCCGCGCAGCTCGTCGGGCGAGGCGACGGCCAGATCTTCGAGCAGCCAGATGGTGACCCATCGGCGGCAATAGCGCTCCTTCGCTTCGTTGGCATGGGGCTGGTGCTGGCGGCCGAGGTGCAGCTCTTTGGTCAGTTCGAATTCTTTGCTGCCCGGCAAATGGTGGAAGCGGAGCAAAAACAAATCGTTCATCCCGAAAAACTTCGGCAGCAGGTTGGTCAGACGCTGAAAAAACAATTCCGGGGTGGCCCCGTATTTTTCGACGAGCACCTCCAGATCGGAAGCCTGCCATGCGTTTTGACCGAACAGACCCCGCATGTCCCTGACCAAAGGCTCCGAGGGCAACAGCAGCGCCCCCGCAAAGTAAGAAGTCCTGAAGTTGTTGAGCGCTTCTTCGAAAGATGCCGGATGGATCATGTTGGGCGTAAAAGCCCTTTCCTTGAGCTTGAGAAAACGATAGCCCAGTTCTTTGGCCAGCAAGAAACGCTCCTGCTCGGGGCCCAAACGGGGACTGACCAGCAGCCGCCGCTTGTCGGGCAGCGCCACGGTCCACACCTCCCGCAGTTCGGGATGGAACGCCAGCGTGGCCTTGTCGATGCGGTAACGAAAATCCTTGCGCAGGATTTCCAGCACTCGTTCACGGGAAACGATTTCCTCGGGCCCGAGCTGAAAAGCGGCCCGAAAACGGGCGGCCTCCGTTTCCAGTTCCTCGAAGTAATTGTCGAAAAGCCTCTGGTAAGAGCGCAGGGCG
Source organism: Lewinellaceae bacterium (assembly GCA_040380145.1). GTDB lineage: Bacteria > Bacteroidota > Bacteroidia > Chitinophagales > Saprospiraceae > JBEIJQ01. The sequence continues at coordinate 20,436 of JBEIJQ010000022.1, forward strand.
GCGAAATAAAAGTTCTCCTCCTGCATCTCGTACTTGCGGGCAATATCGCTCATGGCCGAAACGAAGGCGCTCACTTTCAAAGGGGCGTTCGCGATGATCTCGACGATGCGGGCAATGTCGATGCCGAACAAGTCGAGGGGCAGTTCGTCGAACACGTGCGACTGCAGCAACGCCGCCAAAGGCTGCAGGGTCTTGGGCAGATCCAAGGAGGACAGTTCTTCGACCGACACGCCGAGGGCTTCCGACAGGGCAACGGATTTTTCCGGCTTGGGATATTTTTTTCCGTTTTCGATCTCGTTGAGATAGGAGACGGAGAGTCCCGACCGTTCGCTGAGTTCAACGAACGAGTAGCCGCGCTGGTTGCGCAACTGCTTCAGTTTGATCCCAAAGACCAAACGGGCGTAACGGGAAACGGACATCTGCGGGCGGGCTGGTGATCGTGGTACAAAAAGGCTGAATCCGCGCTTGCAAGGATTTGTTCGATAAAAATAATCTTTTCCGAACAGTTCTTCTTTTTTTCGAAAAAAAATGAAGAAGTCAGCGGAGGACCGTTGCTTTGCCGAGATGCATTTTTTCGGCGATCAGCCGTCCGAGTTCCTCATAGGTCGTTTCGCGGACGGGCACCAAGGGCAGGCGCACCTCTCGGCCGCAGATCCCCAAATGTTCCAGTGCGGCCTTGACCCCGGACGGATTGCCGTCCACGAAAAACAGGTCCATGGCCTGCAACATATCGAAGTGGAGCCGGCGCGCGGAGGCGAAATCCCCTTGCAGCCCGGCACGGACCATTTCGGAAAAAGGCCCCGGAAAAGCGTTGGCCACCACGGAAATCACCCCGTCGATGCCGAACGACAGCATCGGCAGCGTCACGACGTCATCGCCGGAAAGCACCAGAAAGTTGTCGGGGCGCCGGGCCACGATCTCCATCACCTGCCGCATGTCGCCCGAGGCTTCCTTCACGCCGATGAACTTCGAACTGGCCACGGCCAGCCGCAAAGTGGTTTCGGCCGTGATGTTGCAGGAAGTCCTGCTCGGCACGTTGTAGATGACGATGGGCCTCGGCGAGGCGTGCTCGATCGCCATGTAATGCTGGAAAATCCCCTCTTGGGACGGCTTGTTGTAATAAGGCCCCACGCTGAGGATGGCATCCACCCCCCGGAAATGGTGGCTTTCGATGAGCCCCACGACTTCCCGCGTGTTGTTGCCCCCGAAACCGGCCACGATGGGCACTCGCCCCCCGGCACGGTCCACGACGAAATCCAGTACGGCGATACGCTCTTCGTGCGACAAAGTGGACGCCTCGCCGGTGGTGCCGAGCACCACCAGATATTCGGCGCCTCCGCCGATGATGTGCTCCACGACACTTTCCAGACCTTCCCAGTGGACGGCCCCGTCGCGGAAAGGGGTGACCATGGCTACACCGGTGCCTTTAAGCATTGTGCGCGTTTTTTCGGTTCACGATTTTCAGGTATTGGTCCATTTGCCGGACGAGGGCCTTGAGGTCGCCGCCGTCGCCGCCGTCGATCATCAGATCGAAGCAGTGGGTGCGGTCCTCGCGGTAACGGCCCACCCGCAGATGGGCCTTGGAGACGGTCGCCAGGTATTCCAACGGCCGATGGTCGGTGAGATGCGCGCAGATCAGCACATCGAAGGCCTTTTCGGCAAATGCCCGTGCCGCATCCTTTTTGGGCCGGAAAAACCAGTCGAGATCTTTCGGGAAAAAATGGGGAAAAGGAGCCTCTTCCCGCGGTTTGGGATCGTTCACGAAACCCATCAGTTCGACTTTTTTGCCGCCCCGGACCAATTCGTCGGCATATTCGAGCACCGTTCGACGGTCGTTTTCATCGGTGCCGTCGAACAGGATCCCCACCGTGGCGGCGGAGCGGAAATCCTTGGGATCGCGGCGGACTTGGCCGCTCCGGAGGAATTTCAGGAGACTTCTTTGGAAAAAATACGATCTGAACTTTTGCAGCATATCGGTTTGCGGTTCGTTCGAATTGCCCTCGGATCAGAGAGGGATCACTGGCTTTTGAGGGAAACCTCGCCCATGCGGGCGAACTTCTCGATGCGGGCCTCCACCAGGCTGTCCAAGGGTACCTGTTTGAGCTCGGCGATTTCTTTTTTGAGATGGCGCTTCAACAGTTTGGCCATTTCCTCGGGGTGCGCATGGGCGCCGCCAATGGGCTCCTTGACGATCCCGTCTATCAGCCCGAAGCGCAGCATGTCCTCCGGCGTGAGCTTGAGCGCGTCCGCGGCCCGCTCCTTGTAATCCCAGCTCCTCCACAGGATCGACGAGCAGGATTCCGGGGAAATAACGGAGTACCAGGTGTTCTCGAGCATGAAAACCCGATCGCCCACCCCGATGCCGAGTGCGCCGCCCGAAGCCCCTTCGCCGATCACGACGCACACCACCGGCGTGCGCAACTGCGCCATTTCGAAGATGTTGCGGGCTATGGCCTCCGCCTGTCCGCGGTCCTCGGCCTCGATGCCCGGAAAAGCGCCGGGCGTATCGATGAAACACACCACCGGGATCTCGAAACGCTCGGCCATCCGCATCAGACGGAGCGCCTTGCGGTACCCCTCCGGATTGGCCATGCCGAAATTCCGGTACTGGCGCATTTTGGTGTTCACCCCTTTTTGGTGGCCGATGGCCATCACGGTCTGCCCGTCGAGGCACACCAAGCCGCCGATGATGGCCTTGTCGTCGCGGAAACAACGGTCGCCGTGCAGTTCGACAAATCGCTTGCCCATCGTCTCTATATAATATAATGTATAAGGGCGCTCGGGATGGCGCGACAACTGCACGCGCTGCCAACCCGTGAGGTTGGAGTATATCTCTTTGCGCGTGTTTTTTATTTTGCCTTCCAACTCCCTGATCTTGTCCGACATATCGATGCCGCCTTGGCCGCCGATCTCTTGGAGCTTGGCCAGCTGTTTGTACAGATCCTCAATGGGTTTTTCGAAATCGAGAAATATCATACGGGCGGTTGAAGTGAAATGAAACGCACGAACGGCGGCCGAAAAAAAAGAAACACCGGGAACAGCCGACGGTCGAAGAAGACTTTTTTCAAAGAGCAAAGTTACCCAAACTTTGTGGAAGGGGAGGAGAATTATTTTTTTGCAAAAAAAATCTCTAAACTCTTGCACGGTAAAATTTTCCGTGCTTATCTTTGCATCGCTTTTGAAGGAAAGCACTCATGGATCGGTAGTTCAGTCGGTTAGAATGCCGCCCTGTCACGGCGGAGGTCGCGGGTTCGAGTCCCGTCCGGTCCGCAAAAGCCCCTTGCCCAAGGGGCTTTTTTGTTTTTGTCCCCACCCATCCTCGCCGGAGTATGCGCCCTTGGTTGCTCGGCCTTTTGCCGACATTGTTTTTTTTCTCCTGCCATAGGTTCGAACCGCCCGAACTGTCTTTTTACCACTGGAAGGGCCGTATGGCGTTCGATCGGGCCGACAGTCTCATGGCGGCAGGCATGGGTGTTTCGGATCTGCACGTCCGTTTTTTCGATGTGGACTGGGATACCGGGCGCCGCGCGGCGGTGCCGCTCTCGGTCGTTTCGGGCAAAGGGGAGGATTTTTGCCACGGCGGCCCGATCGTGCCGGTGGTTTTTTTGACGAACGACTGCTTTTTGAACCTGGATTCCACGGGCTCGGCCGATTTGGCCGAAAAGGTAGCCGACGGCATCCGAAAGGTCCGGGAATCGCGTTTCGGAGATTCGCCCGCGTTCGCGGAATGGCAGATCGACTGCGATTGGACGCCCAAGAGCCGCGACCGCTTTTTTGTTTTTCTGGAAAAACTGAAAACCCTTGCGGACGGGGCCGAAATCACCTGCACCGTCCGGCTGCACCAATACCGCGACCGGTCCACCAACGGGATTCCGCCGGTGGCGCGCGGTCTGCTGATGTGCTACAATGTGGCCGAGGCCACGGACGAAAAAGCCCGGAATTCCGTTTTCGACCCGGAGATCGTCCGGGCTTATCTGGACGCGCCCCCCTACCCCGTTCCGCTGGACATCGCGCTGCCGATCTTCTCTTGGGGAGCGCTTTTCCGCGACCACCGGTTCGCCGGACTTTTGAACCCGCTGCCCCGCGACACTTCGCTGCTGGCACCGGAAGAAGGTTTCTGGCACCGTGTCAAGCGCGACACCGTGATCGAAGGCCTGTTGCTGCGCAAGGGCGACCGCCTGCGCGGGGATTTTGCCACCGTGGAAGATCTGGAGCAGGTGGCCGTTTTTTTGAGAAAGAAAAAAAATCTGGGAGCCAAAAAAATTATTTTTTATCATTGGGACAAAAACCTGATCCGATTCAATGAATCTTCCGAAATCGTCCGCATTTACCGCCTTTTTCTTTAGTGCGGCCCTGCTTTTCCCAGTCAAACTGGCCAGGGCATGCTTTTTTTTTCCGGAACCGGAAACCTACCGGATAGCGCTGTTCCAAGAACGGATGTCGCATGATCCGTTATTGGGCATTTTCGGATACGCCCGTTGGGACAGGGCGCGAATGGATTATTACGACCCTTACTCCCAAGAACTGTACCTCCAAGCCGGCATTCCCGCCGACCTGGACGAGCAGAAAAACCTGCAAGAATGGGCCGCGGCGCTGGGCGGGCAGTGCACCGTCGGCGATATCCGGGATTTGCTGTACGGCGAGGAGCCGGCCAAATTCCTGAAATACCTGCGCGACGGCAATTGGGCAGCCCGTTTCCCCCGCAACGGGTTTGCAAAGGCGCTTGCACAAAAAAACAACCGGGCCTTGCGCGATTACCTCCAACTGGCGAAAGACGTGGAGGTGTTGGGACTGCGTGAGAAAGATCCTTGGGAAGAAGCCTTCGAGGAGGAAATCGAGGAGGAAATCGAGGCCAAAAAACAACTTCTCGGATCAGCTCTCAAAGGGTTGAAAAAAGCCAAAACGCCTTTTTTGAAAAACCGGTTCGCCTTCCAAGCCGTCCGTTTGCATTTTTTCTTGGGCGATTATGTGTCATGCCTGAAGTTGTACCAAGAGCGGTTTTTGCCCGGCAACTACCGCCATTTCGCAGGTGGCTGGGCATCTCACTTCGCTTCCGGTGCCGCCCTGCAACTCGGCGACAAGGCACGGGCCAACTACTTTGCGGCCCTTTCTTTCGATGTCAGCGCCAACCGCATGGAGGGCGCCCTGCGTCAGTTCGATGCTGATCCCGCGCTGTATGCACCGACCATCGATCTGACCAAAAACACCGCGGAACGCATGGTCGTGGAAGCCATGTACGCCCTCGGCAATCCCTGGCGGGGAAACGTCTCCATCGACAGATTTTTGACCATCGCCCCCGAATCCCGATACCTGCCGATCCTGCTGGTGCGGGAGGTGAACAAGGTCGAGGATTGGCTGCTCACGCCCACGGTGGGGCATTTTTC
>JBEIJQ010000023.1:0-24720 GCA_040380145.1 Lewinellaceae bacterium
CGATTGGAAAGACATCCCCGTGGTGTACGGCCTGCTCAACCACCGCGACACGGCGCACTATGTGCGGGTGGAAAAGGCTTTTTTGGACGAGAACACCAACGCCCTTTTCTTGGCCCAGAACCCGGATTCCCTCTATTATCCGGAGGATCAGATCATCGTCGAACTGGTGGACGTGAACCAAAATTCCGTGGTGGACATCATGGAGCGCGTCGAAGTCCAGTCCGAAGGGATTTTCGTGGACACGAACAGCACCTTTGTGACCAGCCTCAAATATGTGTACAAATCGAAGGCCGTGCTCAATCCCCAGCGCGATTACGCCGTGCGCATCAAAAACGAGGACGGCACCGTGAAGACCACGGCCCAGACGCCCATGATCCCGACGATGATCCCCGTATCGCCCGTGGACGGCAACAACACCGCCCTTTCCTTCCGGTATCCTTCCGCCCAGCCCACGGTCAACATTTCTTGGAAAAACCCCGACAACGCGCACTATTACGATGTGAACCTGATCGTCCGGTTCCGTGAGACCTACAACGGCCTGGCAGAGGAAAAAGCCGTGGTCTGGCGGGCGCGGCCGGGCATCGTGAACGTGGGCGGACAAAACACCCAGACGCAGTTGCGCGGCGAGAGCTTTTTCAGCTTCATGTCGTCGGCCGTTTCGCCGGCCCCGCTCGGCATGACCCGCTGCATCACGGGCACCGACATTCGCATCGATGCGGGCACCAAGGACCTGTTCGATTACATCCGGGTCATCGATGCCGCCCAGGGTTTGGCCGGAGGCTTCAACCCGCCGCCGCCCTTCACCAACGTGGAAAACGGCGTGGGCCTGCTCGCCGGCCGCCAAAACCTCACGATCGCCGATATCCGCCTGACCGCCGAAACACTGGACTCTCTTTCTGCGGGCGTGTACACCCGCAACCTCGGCTTTTTGCCCAGCACACAATCCTGCCAGTAAGGCTCTCGGCCCATGACCCGCTACATCTGCATCCACGGACATTTTTACCAGCCGCCACGCGAAAACGCCTGGCTGGAGACCGTTGAAATGCAGGAGTCCGCGGCCCCTTACCACAACTGGAACGAGCGCATCAACTTCGAGTGCTATGCACCCAACGCCGCCTCCCGTATCCTAGACGACCGGGGGGCCATCCGCGCGATCGTCAACAACTATCGCAAGATCAGTTTCAACTTCGGCCCGACCCTGCTTTCGTGGATGGAGATGTACGATGTGGAAACGTACCGGGCCATTTTGGAAGCCGACCGGCTGAGCGTTGCCGAGCACCGGGGGCACGGCAACGCGCTTGCCCAGGCGCACAGCCATCTGATCCTTCCCCTGTGCAACGCCCGTGACAGGGAAACGCAGGTGGTGTGGGGCATCCGAGACTTCGAACGGCGTTTCGGACGCAAACCCGAGGGGATGTGGCTGCCCGAAACGGCCGTCAACAGCGATACCCTCGAAACGCTCGTGGACCAGGGCATCCAGTTCACCATTTTGGCCCCCCGCCAGGCCAAGGCCTTCCGCAAGATCGGCGAGACCAACTGGCGCGAAACCGGCGCGGTGCCGATCAACTCCCGCGTGGCCTATCGCTGCCCCCTGCCTTCGGGCCGTAGTATCGCCCTGTTTTTCTACGACGGCAGCATCGCCCAAGATGTGGCGTTCAATGGGTTGCTCAACAGCGGCAAGTCCTTCGCCGAACGCATCGCCGCCAGTTTTGCCCCCTCCGAAACGGCCCAGCTCGCCCACATCGCCACCGACGGCGAAAGTTACGGGCACCACCACCGCCACGGCGAAATGGCGCTCTCGTACGCCATCAACCACATCGAGGAAAAAAAACTGGCCCAACTGACCAACTACGGCGAGTTTTTGGCGATCTGCCCACCCGCCCACGAAGTGCAGATCCACGAAAACAGTTCTTGGAGCTGCGTGCACGGCGTGGAACGGTGGCGCTCCAATTGCGGCTGCAACACCGGCGGGCGCGCCGGTTGGACCCAAGCGTGGCGCGCCCCACTCCGCGCCGCCCTCGATTGGTTGCGCAACGAACTCGCAGCACCGTTCGAAGCGGCCGCAGGCAAACTGTTCAAAGACCCTTGGGCCGCCCGCAATGAGTACATCGAAGTGGTGATGAACCGGGAGCAGTCGAACGTGGAACGTTTTTTCCAAAAACACGCCCTCCGAAAATTCGGCCACCCAGAAGAAGTGCAAGCCCTGCGGCTTCTCGAATTGCAGCGCAACGCCCTGTACATGTACACCAGTTGCGGATGGTTCTTCGACGAGATCTCCGGGATCGAGACCAGCCAGATCCTCCAGTACGCCTGCCGGACCATCGACTATGCGGCACAAACGCTGGATATGTACCTCGACGGCCCATTTCAGGAACAACTATCCAAGGCCGCGAGCAATCTGCCCGAATACATCAACGGGGCCGGAGCCTACCGCACAAACGTTCTGCCGGCCCGCGTGGACCTCGAAAGGGTCGGGATGCACTACGCGGTGTCTTCGATCTTCGAAAAAGATCCCGACCGCCTGCCCCTGTTCAAATACTCCGTCCAGAGCGAGTTTTTCGATCGGCTGCGCGCGGGGTCCCAGGTTTTGTCGATCGGTCGCTCGGTGGTGACATCCAAGATCACCCACTCCGACAAGCATTTCAGTTACGCGGCCCTGTACCTCGGGCAGCACAACCTGATCGGCAACATTTCCACGGACATGGGCGCCGACGAGTTCAACCGCATGTACACGGACCTGAAAAACGCTTTCCGTTCGGGCAACCTTGCGGATGTGTTCGGCACCATGCAGCAGTATTTCGGCACGCACAAGTATTCGCTGCGCAGCTTGTTCAAAGACGAGATGCGCAAGGTGCTCAACCAGGTGCTGCATGAAAACTTCATCGAGGGCGGCCGCTACATGCGGGAGATCTATACGGACAACTATCAGCTGATGACCGAACTCGTGTTGGCGGGACTGCCCGTGCCCCCGGCCTATAAAACGGCAGTGTCATATGTGCTCAACGAGGATCTGCTTGCCCTGGTCAACGGCGAAAAATTGGACCTGCGCGAGTTCCAGCGGCTGATCTACGAGTTCCGGAAATGGAAAGTGGCCCCCGCCGATATCCCCTTGCTCAGGATGAGGGCTTCCCAACGGATCCTGCGGGAAATGGAACGGATCGTCCGCGGGGATTCAACCCTCGATGACCTGGAACGGCTCAACGCGATCTTGTCCATCGCTTCCGAACTGAAGTTCGATTTCGACAAGTGGAAGATCCAAAACCTGTACTTCGAACTGGCCCAACGAGAAGAATCTCCCCGCTTCCAAGACCCCGCATGGGCCCAAGGGTTCGTGCTGCTGGGAGAGTATATCGGGGTGCGGCTGGGGTGAAGCCCAACTCGTTCATCTTGAATTTCAGGAACTTTTCGATTCCATGAAATCCTTGACCGCCCGCAAAACCCAGCCCGCCCACACATAGATGAGCAGGGGCAAGACCAGAAAGCTCAACAGATTGTAATAGGCGGCCTCATTGATGTCGAAATGGATGAGGTGCATGATGGCACGAGTCATGCCACAGCCCGGGCATTCCATATCGAAAAACCGCACCGATAAGCAAACTGACTCCCCGCCGTCAAAATAGTCGGCGGGGAGCAGCAGCAAAACAATGGGAATGGAAATCAGGGCGGCTATTTTGGCTATGGAAAGCCAATAGCGGAACGATTTTTTTTCCAAAAACATGCAGGCAGATTACCAAGACTCCAGATCACTTCCGTCTTTGGCCTTCATGTCGCCCATGATGATGCGGATGAAATCGATGAAGGCCCAAAGCCCGCAGCCGCCGCCGGTCAGCAATTGGATGATTCCGATGCCGATGTGTCCGGTATAGAAACGGTGTACGCCCAAATAACCGAAAAACAAGCAGAGCAGAAAAGCCACCATCTGCTTTTTGGTACCGCCGTTGGGCTGATTTTCCATCGTTTTCTTGATGTTCTTTTGAGCCTTTTTGAGTGCCAAAGTCTCCTTGAAAGAAAGGCGGGTTCCGGTTTCTTCGAACACAGACTTAGGGGTCAAGGTCAAGAACTCCTCCACGGACATGGGCCTTTTCAAAATTTCGGCCAGACCGGAAGCGTCCACCAATTTGGGATCGACCGGATTGACAGGCGCCGAAATCGTCCGGGCAAAGGTGCTCGTCGAGGAAATCGTCATCAACAGAACGAGGGCTACTAGAATTTTTTTCATAATGGTGTGGGTTAAATGGTTAAAATATCATGCAAATATGCAGTTTTTTTTTAAAAAAACACCAAGTACTCGGGAATAAATGTTCCCCCCAAATAATGGGCAAGCCCCCTCCTATCCTATTGATTTTTTCGGCAATGCCCAACTTGCCGGAAACGGATGGCGGATCACCGATAAGCTGTGTAGTACCAGTAGGCCGCCAACCCGATCAGCACGAGAAACAGTACGAAAAAGAACACCTTGATCCAAGAAATGGGCTTGCTGCCATCTATTTTGCCCGTTTGTCCGTTGACCTGAAAACCGTAGGTCTTTCCGCCGTATCGATAGGCGCATATCCAGACGGGGACCAGCAGCAATTTGAAGGTCTGTTGGGATTTTTCGGTCGAAACCTGCAATCCGCGCTGGGTATCGCCGCCGAGGGCATCGCTGCACAGGGCTCGGATGCGCCCGTCCATGATGCGTTCGGCTTCGATGTATCCCTTGTCCACTTCGATGTCGTACACCTCGGCCTCCCAGCCGAGCAACAGACGGGGATCGAAGTTGATGGCGGACGAAAAATCGAACGGCAGGATCGTGCGGAGTTTTTCGGCCGAATGGGCTTGGGAACCGAAGACCACCACGTCGTCGAAGAAATGGCCCAAGTGCCCGCTGCGGTATTCCCAGCGGGTGTGGCGCACGCTGCGGGTGGTCGTCTTGCCGTTGATCACCACGGTCTGTTGGACATAATAATGGAATCCGGCCTCGCCCTCCCAATCGGATTCCGTTTGCGCGTCGTAGGTCCAAGTGGGCACGTAGATGCCGTGCAGGTCGTCTATGCGGGCGCTTTTCTCCAATTTGCTCGGGCGGAACCAGCCTTTTCCGATCCAATTATCGAAAGCGACAATGGCCTCTTGGCGGGAAATCGCAAAAGGGATCACCCCCTGAGGACGGATGAGATTCTGGTCGAAGGCGGTTTCGTTTACCTTGTCGGATCCGCAAAAGCCGCACACGGTGCGGACATCGCGCGCTTCCACCAGCGTCTTGGCCCCGCAGCCCTCGCAGATATAGGTTTTCTGGCCGGTTTCTTGCGGCGAAAAAGTCTCGGCCGAGACAAGGTAATCTTGGAGCGCCTGTTCGGCGATCCGATCGTTGGAGCGGTCGGGCTGCTCCAAAAAACCGCAGTGTGCACAGCACAGGCTTTCCTTTTCCGCGGAGTACAAGAGTTTGCCCCCACAGGAAGGGCACGGGGATTCCAACAATTCGCCGTACGCGGAATTAGACATGGCGGGATCAGAGCCGGTCCAAGAGTTCTTTTTTCTTTTGTTCGAACTCTTCTTGGGTGAGGATGCCGGCCTCTTTCAGTTCTCCGAGCTGCTTGATGGCCGCGATAATGTCCTCGCTTTTGGCGGCAGGGGCTGGTTGTGCACCGGGCGCGGGCGTGGCCGAAGCCTGCTGTCCGGCGTTGTTCAACAGGTTTTGCGCGATCACGAAACCGGCACCGATTTCCATGCCCCCGCCTCCGCCGCCGTGCTTGGCGGCCTCCTCGATGGCAGTGGCCGTGTTGAACTGCTGAAAGCGGGCCATGTCGCCCACCATGTTCATGTTCGTCATCTTGTCGTAAAAAGCGGCCACATCGGGCGGCAGGGTCGTGCTGGCCACTTGGAAGGAGACCAGTTCGATGCCGAACGGGTCCATGTCCACCTGCAGGATGGGACGCAACTTGTCGCCGATCTCCGAATAATGGGCGGCCATGTCCAGCACCGAAACGCCGGCCTCGGCGAGCGCCTCCGTGAATTTGGGCACCACCAGCGAACGCAGGCGCTCCTCGACCTCGGCAAAACGGAGAATCGGCGCCGTGCCCGCAAATTCGCGGAAAAACGCGCCGCCGTCCTTGATACGGATCGCATAAGTGCCGAAAGCCTGTACCCGGACCTGCTTGAACTCCGGGTCGCGCATCATGATCGGGTTCGGCGTGCCCCATTTCAGGTTCAGGAACTGGCGCGTGCTCAAAAAGTACACGTCCACCTTGAAAGGCGACTCGAAACCGTACTTCCACGACTTCAAGGTCGTGAGGATCGGCATGTTGGCCGTGACCAGCTCGTGGCGGCCGGGGCGATACACATCCGCCAATTTGCCCTCGTTGACGAAAAGCGCTTGCTGCGACTCACGCACGGTCAGTTGTGCGCCGTACTTGATCTCGCGGTCGTTGTCGGGGAATTTCCACAAAAGGATGTCGTTGCCTTCCTCGACCCACTCGATGATATCTATCAGTTCCGAGCGGATAAAATCGAATATGCCCATGTCTAATTTGTTTTCGGCTAAAAAATCAGGCGCCGGTGGCCCTGCGCAGGTTTTCCATCTGGATGTTCCAATAACTTTTTTCTTCCTCCACTTCGTCGGAATCGGCGAAAGCCATCAGTTCGACGATCGTTTCGTTGGTGACTTCTTGGGTGGTGATCTTGAATTCCAGGGTTTCGTTTTCCGGTGCTTCGTCCCAGTGGAAGCGCACCAGTTCTTCCTCGAAATCGTCCACCAAAAGGGCCACCTCTTCTTGGCCCTCCCAGCCGAAAACATAGTAGTCGTCCAGCACCCGGCACTCGTCGCAAAACCAGCGGATGATGCAGTCGGGGGTCGTCAGAAATTTATGGATGATATTGGGGGAAGCCTTGAAAAGGAATTCCATTTTGATGGGAACTCGTGCCATGACGCGAATCGGAATATGGAAAATAAGGGTAAAAAAGCGATATTCGCCGCAATAAAAAATAATTTTTCTGTTCCCACAAACTTTTGAACTTGAATTTTACAAAAAATTTCGCCCGACCGCTTTTTCTGCTATTCTGCTTGGCCGTTGCGACGAGCCTTTCGGCCCAAAACGACTACTTCAAAAGACTGTACCGGTTCACCTACGCCGACACCCTGCGCGGCAGCCTGCGCCCCGAACGCACCTGCTACGATGTTACCCGATACGACCTGAAAGTGCGGGTTGACATCCCCTCGCGCTCCATTTCGGGCAGCTGCCGCATCCATTTCGACGCCCGCATCGGCTTCAACCTGTTGCAATTGGACCTGTTCGCCAACATGGTCCTCGACAGCGTCGTGCACCGGGGCCGCAAACTGCCCTTTTTCCGAAAGGCCAACGCTGTATTCGTGGATTTCGGCGCCGACAATATCCGCGAAAGCGGCTCCCACGACGATTTCACGGTATTTTACCACGGCCAGCCCATCGCCGCCAAAAACCCGCCCTGGGACGGCGGCTTCGTGTGGCAGGAAGACGACCTGGGCCGCCCCTTCGTGGGCGTTTCCTGCCAGGGCATCGGCGCCAGCCTGTGGTGGCCCAACAAAGACCACCTGTCCGACGAGCCCGACAGCATGTTCATCTCCTGCGAGATCCGCGACACATCGCTGATGGCCGCCTGCAACGGCCGGTTCAACGGCATGCGCCGCTTGCCCGACGGCTGGACGGCCTACGACTGGTTCGTGGGCTATCCGATCAACAACTACGACGTGACCCTCAACATCGCCGATTACGCCCACTTTTCGGACGAATACACAAGCCCCTTCACCGGCAAGCGCCTCGCCTTGGACTACTATGTGCTGAAAAGCAACCTCGGCAAGGCCCGCCGTCAGTTCAAACAAGTGCACGACGTGCTGCGTATCTTCGAAAAGGCCGTCGGCCCTTACCCCTTCTGGGATGACGGCTACAAGCTCGTCGAGACCCCCTACCTCGGGATGGAGCACCAGAGCGCCATCGCCTACGGCAACCGATACCGGAACGGCTATCTCGGATACCAGCCGCCCGGCGTGGATTTCGACTACATCATCGTCCACGAGACCGGCCACGAATGGTTCGGCAACAGCCTCTCGTGCAACGATCTGGCCGAGATGTGGCTCCACGAATCCTTCACCACCTACCTCGAATCCGTTTTCGTGGAGGAAAAGTACGGGTACGCCACGATGCTCCAGTACATCAACCATTTCGGGGAAAATGTCGCCAACGACCAGCCCATGCGCGGCCCCGAAGGCGTGAACTTCGAAGAACACGGCACCGACATCTACTACAAAGGCGCCCTGATGCTCAACACCCTGCGCCACTGCATCGGCAACGACACCCTGTGGTGGGGCCTTTTCCGGGATTTCCATCTGCGCCACCGGCTGGGACATGCCACCGGCGCGGATTTCGCCGAAATCGTCCGCGAACGCGCCGGGCAAGATTACGGGCCTTTTTTCGAACAATACCTCGACCGCCCCCAAATCCCCGTGCTGGAGTACCGGTTTGCCCGAAAAGGCCGCCAACGGACGGTCGAAATGCGCTGGACGGATGTGCCCGACAACTTTTCGATGCCCATCGAAACCGGCGCCCCCGGCCGTTGGCAGCGCACAACGGTGAAGGCCGGGCAATGGACCGCCGTGCCCCTCTCATGCCCCGTGGCAGACTTTCGGGTGGCCACCGACAAATGGTTCGTCGAAACCCGTCTGACGAAATAATCGCTCGAACACCAGGAAAACGGCCGTTTTGACCTGCCAAGTCTGCCGTTTTGGCCGAGAATCGTTACCGGGTCCGAAATAAAATTTTTTTGTTTTGTTTATTTTCAAAAACTTGATTTTTAAATTTCATCAATTTTATATTTATATTTTTTACAAAAAAATTTAATTTTTATTTTTTTAAAGTTTTTTTATAATAAAAAAGAATGCTTTATTTTTTATGCAAAAAAATAAAAAATCGGGTTGAAAAAAATTTTATTGTACAGGTACCATTCTTGTAGATGGAAAATGGTAATTTTATCCTAAATTTTTCATCTCCCAAATCTCAACCATCATGGAAGACACGCTGAAAAAAGTCCTCTACACCGGTGTGGGCCTCGTTTCCGACACCATCGAGAATGTCAAAAAGACCGTGGACGAAATGGTCAAAAAAGGCGATGTTTCGCAAGAGCACGGCAAAAAAATCGTGGACGGCTTCACCAAAAAATACGAGCACGGCAAGGACGATGTGGAATCACGCCTGCGAACGATGGTGAACGGCGCCCTGGAAAAACTCAACCTGCCCAAGGCCGACGAGGTCGAAAAACTCGAAAAGCGCATCAAGTCGCTGGAGGTTAAAGTCGGCCTGCTCAACAAAGAGCTCGACAAGATGGAAAAGGCCAACGGCGAGGACGAAGAGCCGAAAAAAACCACCCGCGCCAAGCACTGAACGCGGCCAGCCAAGAGTACAGACGCCCCGAACGAGTTTCGGGGCGTTTTCTTTTGCGGGACCGTCCCCGCCGGCGACGGAGGAAATTCTGACTCGGATGTGCTATTTTTGCCCTGAACAGGATTTTCCCGCACATGGCCCACAAACACAGCGCGCCCCATACCCCGGAAGCAACGCACGAACCGTACTCCGGTTTCGACAGGGAAACGCCCCTGATGGCGCAGTACAACCAGATCAAGGCCGCCCAACCGGACGCCCTGCTGCTGTTCCGCGTCGGGGACTTCTACGAGACTTTCGGGAGCGACGCCGTGGTGGTGGCCGGCGTGTTGGGCATCGTGCTCACCAAGCGCAACAACGGCGGCTCCGATGTGGAACTGGCGGGATTCCCCTACCATTCGCTGGAATTGTACCTTCCGCGCCTCGTGCGCGCCGGCCACCGCGTGGCCATCTGCGACCAGTTGGAAAAACCGAGCAAAGAAAAAAAGATCGTCCGCAGGGGCATCACCGAAGTCGTGACCCCGGGCGTGGCGACGGGCGACAACCTGCTCGACACCAAGGCCAACAACTTCCTGGCCTGCGTGCATCCCGCCGCAAAAGGCCTGTTCGGCGCCGCTTTCCTCGATGTGTCCACGGGCGAGTTCCTCGTGGCCGAAGGCGACGGCCCTTACCTCGACAAACTTTTCCAAAGTTTCCAACCCTCCGAAATCCTGTACCCCAAAGGCCGCAAACGAGACCTGGAAAAGATTTTGGGCGACAAGGCCTATCTGTACGGACTGGACGAGTGGATCTTCACCGAAGATTACGCGCGCGGCAAACTGCTCGAACAATTCGAAGTGGCCAACCTCAAAGGTTTCGGGGTGGAAGACCTTGCGTTGGCGCAGATCGCTGCCGGAGCCGCCCTGCACTACCTCGGCAGCATCGAGATCAACAACCGCCGCCACTTCACCCACTTGTCGCGCATACTGCCCGACCGCTATGTTTGGCTGGACCGGTTCACGGTGCGCAACCTCGAACTGATCCATACCCCGCACGAAAACGGCCGCACGCTGCTGTCGGTCCTCGACCAGACCATTACTCCCATGGGCTCGCGCCTGCTGAAAAAATGGGTGGCCTTGCCGCTCAAAGACCGCAAAGCCATCGAAGGAAGGCACGACACCGTGCGCCACCTGATAGACAAAGGAGACGACGCCTCGGCGATCGAACAACAACTGCGGCAGGTGGGCGATTTGGAACGGCTGGTTTCCAAAGCTCCGCTCGGCAAGATCAATCCCCGCGAAATGCGCCAACTGCTCCGCTCCCTGCTGGCGATCGAAGCGCTGCGCGGACAGCTGGCGGCCTCCGAAAGCCCGGCCCTGCAAGGCATGGGCGATCGGCTGAACCCCTGCCCCACCCTGCGCGAACGCATCCAACGGGAACTGCAGGAAGACCCGCCCGCGCTCGTCGGCAAAGGCAATGTGATCGCCGCGGGCGTTTCGGACGAACTGGACGAACTGCGCGGGCTGATCCACAACAGCAAAGAAATCCTGCTAGACATCCAGCGCCGGGAAGCGCAGAACACGGGCATCTCCAACCTCAAGATCGGTTTCAACAGCGTCTTCGGCTACTACCTAGAAGTCACCAACAAGCACAAAGACAACGAGGCCATCCCCCGCGAATGGATCCGCAAACAGACCCTCGCCAACGCCGAACGATATGTCACGGAAGAGCTCAAGGTGCTCGAACAGAAAATCCTCGGCGCGGAAGACAACATCCTGGCCATCGAAGAACGTCTGTTCGCCGACTTGGCCCACGCCGTCCAGGAATTTATCCGGCCGATCCAGTTGAACGCATCCGTTTGCGCACAGTTGGACTGCCTGCTGTCGTTCTCCAAAGTGGCCGTGCGCAACAACTACTGCCGTCCCCAGCTGAACGACGGGCTTTCGATCGAGATCGCCGAGGGGCGCCACCCCGTGATCGAGCTGCAACTGCCCATCGGCGAGCCGTATGTGCCCAACGACATTTTCCTGTCGAACGACGAACAGCAGATCCTCGTGCTCACCGGCCCCAACATGGCCGGCAAATCCGCGCTCCTGCGGCAGACCGCCCTGATCTGCCTGATGGCGCAGATGGGGGAGCTTCGTGCCCGCCCGCACGGCCCGGCTCGGGCTGTTGGACAAAGTCTTCACCCGCGTCGGGGCCAGCGACAACATGGCGGCGGGCGAGTCCACTTTCATGGTGGAAATGACCGAAACCGCCAGTATCCTCAACAACATCTCGGACCGAAGCCTGATCCTGTTGGACGAGATCGGGCGCGGCACCAGCACCTACGACGGGATTTCCATCGCCTGGAGCATCGCCGAGTACCTGCACGAAAACGGAACGGCCCGCCCCAGGACGCTTTTTGCGACCCATTACCACGAACTCAACGAACTGGCCGAGAAATTCGAGCGGATCCGAAACTTCCACGTAGCCACCAAAGAGGTCGGCAACAAAGTGATCTTTTTGCGCAAGCTGCAGCCCGGCGGCACCCAACACAGTTTCGGCATTCACGTGGCGCGCATGGCCGGGATGCCCAAACCGGTCGTACAGCGCTCCGCGGAGATCCTCGAACAACTCGAAAAAAAGCACATCGACGGCCAGGGCGCCCAAGCAGCCGATCGGTTGCGAAATGTTCAGGTGCGGCCGGTACAACTTTCGATTTTCGACGCGCCGGCGGCCGATCCAGTCTTGGAAAACATCCGCGAAGCCATCCAAGACGCCGATGTCAACCGGATGACACCCGTGGAGTGCATGATGAAACTGTTGGAATGGAAAAAAATGGTGGACGAAGCCTGATTTCCTCCGAAAGCCCCACACGACCAAAACTATTTCCCCTATGTTTTCAACAGAATTGAACCGATTTCCCGCCGACTCCCGCGTTTGGGTATATGTTTCCGGCCGTCAGTTGACGGAGGAAGAATCGATTTCGGCCCTTGAGCGGGCACGGATTTTCGTGGGCGATTGGACCAGCCACGACCGCCGTTTGAAAGCCCACGCCGAAATATTGTCCGGCCGTTTCCTGATCTTGCTCGTGGACGAATCGCAGGCCGGTGCCAGCGGATGCGGAATAGACAAGTCCGTTCATTTCGTCCGCCAACTCGGCGAATCGCTGAACACGGACTTTTTCGACCGTATGGTTTTGTTTGGAAAGAAAAAGAGTTGGTCCGAGCCGCCCGTCGGGAAGATTTCGAGGAAAGATTCCGAACAGGGGACATAGGCCCCGAAACCCTTGTGTTCGATCCTTTGGTACAGAACAAAGGCCAACTCGTCGAGTGTTTTCTGCGCCCGTTGAAGGACAGTTGGCACGCTCGTTTCGTATAACAAAAAGGGGGCTTTCGAGCCCCCTTTTTGTTCGGCGTTATCGGATCAGCGTCACGTCGCCCTGCAGTTCGACGCGGACGGGTTCGCCGTTTCTGGTGGTGTTGTAGCGCAGGAACCACAGATACACCTCGCGGGGAGCGGAGTCCGCACCGGTCCAACCGGCCGTGGGATCAGCGGTTTCGAACACGCATTTTCCCCAACGGTCGAACACCGTGAAGCGGTAATCCGAGATGTCGTCGCAGTGCGCGAGCAGGGGCTTGAACACATCGTTGCGGCCATCGCCGTTGGGCGTGAAAGCATTGGGCACGGCGTTTTCGCAGTCGGAGCAGAGTTCGTATCCGATGACGACCTCATCGGAAGCCGAACAGTCGGCCAGCGTGACGGTCACGGCGTAGGTCCCCGATTGGGCAACCGCGAAGGACGCGGCGGAGGAGCCGTCCTGCCAAAGATAGGCAGCGCCTGTGTTTTGCGCGTACAGCTCGATGGTTTCGCCGTTGCAGAGCGTGCTGTCGGTACCCAATTCCACGACGGGAAGGGGGGTCACTTGGACTTGTACGGTATCGGAAGTGGCGCAGCCGTTGAGATCCACCGCTACCGAGTAGGTTCCGGACGCAGAGGCATCGATCAGAGCGTCCGTTTGACCGTTCTGCCACAAATAGGTGGCGCCCGGGTTGCCGGCGTCCAGCGGGACGGGCGTTCCGGCGCAAACGGCGCGGTCTTGTCCGAGGTCGACGGCCGGATACGGCGTGAAGGTCACTGTCACCGTATCGAACGCTCGGCAACCGTTCAGATCCACCTCCACG
This sequence comes from Lewinellaceae bacterium, assembly GCA_040380145.1. Lineage (GTDB taxonomy): Bacteria > Bacteroidota > Bacteroidia > Chitinophagales > Saprospiraceae > JBEIJQ01. The sequence continues at coordinate 13,529 of JBEIJQ010000023.1, forward strand.
AAGAACTGCCCGCCGATAGAGGGCGAAAGGGTTGCGCCCGTCGAGCCGTCCTGCCAGAGGTATTCCGCGCCCACAAAGGTCGCCTCGAGCAGGACCGATGAGCCGTCACAGGCCGTGACGTCGGCACCGAGATCGATCGCCGGAACCTGGTTGACCGTCACGTCGGCCGTATCGCCGGCCGAACAATTGCCGAGGGATACCTCCACGAAGTATTGACCGGTCTGGGCCACGGAGAGCGTGGCCCCGGAGGACCCGTCCTGCCAAAGGTAGGTCGCGCCGGGATTGCCGGCATCGAGCAGCTGATCGGAGCCTTCGCAGAACACATAGGGGCCGCCGAGCGAAACGACCGGGACGGGATTGACCGCGATCTGGGCCGCTGCCTGTGCAGTACACCCGTTGAGGGTAACGGTGACCGCGTAGTTGCCGGCCACAGTGGCCACATAAACATCGCCGGTGCTGCCGTCTTGCCACAGGAATGTCGCGCCGTTCACACTGGGATCGAGCACCACCGTTTGGCCAGCACAAACGGCCGTGTTGGCGGGAAGGCTCGGCGCTGGAAGCGCATTGACCGTCACCGTCACGGTATCGCTGCCGATCCCGTTGGAAACGACATAAGTGGTGGTCAGCGCGGGCGAAACCACCAGCGAATCCCCCGTTCCGATAATGGCGGGATCGTCCACCAGCGTCCAAGTGAAACCATTGCCACCGGCCGCTTCCAAGGTGATGCTTTCGCCCGCGCACAGCACTGGCGCGTTGGGCGTCACCGACACCCCGAGGATACGGAAATGGGCGATGATCGTATCGGGGCCTTGCAGCACGGTGGTGCCATCAGCCTGCTGTAGCGATGGAGTCACCGTGTGGTTGTCGAGTTCCCAGTAGTCGAACATCCAGCCGGCATTGGCCAAGGCCTGCAGATCGATGTCCACTCCCCCAAAATAAGTGCCCGACCAAGGATAATTGTTGAGTGTCAAAGTATTGAAAACCACATTGCCCGAAAGCGGCGGATCCACCAGTACCGTCACGGTGTGCGGTCCGTTGACGGCCGGCTCGTAGCAGTCCACGATACCGCCGTTGATGAAATTGCAGCGGCCGAGGATCTGGTTGCGGAGATATTGAACGTTCGTCTGCCATTCCTGCATGGTACCCTGCCAGCGAGCCACCTGTTGAGGCATTTCGGGGCCGATGATGGCCAGCAGGCTGTCGAGGTGCTGTATCATATTGTCGCAGGAAAAAACCGTGTTCAGCAGATCCGCGTAGCGGGTGATGTACATGCTGAAGAAGTCCGGGTTGTCCAACAAGCGGTTGAACACCTGCGAGTGCGTGATGGTGGGGCTGTTGGGGAAGGCGTTGTCGGTTGCACAAGGATCGTTGTCGTAATCCGTAGTAGGCAAGCCGGTGTAATTTTGTCCGAGGTCGAAGGTGTTGTCCATGTCCCAGAGAGCATATTTCCAAGGCACGCCGGGCGCCTCGCGGCCCCGCCACCACATCGTGTTCCAGTTGAGCCAGTCGGAATTGACGGTATAGGTGTTGATCATGAAATAATCTATCAGCGACATCAGGTCCATCCGGGCCGACACATAGGCGTAGTTGGCGGGATCGACCATGGGGTTGTTGTTGATAAAATCGACAAGATTGTAGTACGCCGTATCGGAGCCGTATTCGACGTTGATTCCGCCCCAATACTTGATCATGTCCACATCGGGTTCTTCTTGGGAATAGTAAAAGTCAGTGTAGTCGGAATCCACTCTTTCGCGCAGTTCGTACAGCCCCCAGTAATCGCCGTTGATGTACACGATGCAGTGCTGCAGGCGGCGCAGATCGACGTGGAGGTTCCCCTCTTCCGCAAGGGTTTGGGAAAATGCATCGCGCACGTGGCAGCTGGGGAGATTCCAGTAGTTATCGGCGCCCGGATAACAGTCGGAACCGGCCGCCTTCAAGATCACCACATCGTATTCGTCTCTTGGGGAAGTGGGAAAAATGGGGTATTCGATGTTGTTGTCGTACCCATATTCGTCGCGGGTATGGAAGCGGATGCCCTTTTGGTCGAAATTCCAAGAATCGTTTCCGTGGCCTCGCGTATCGCCCTCCATTTCGAACTGCTGTTGCAGGGCCACGTCGAAAAACTCGATGGCGTTGCGGATCTCGCCGTTGGCGCCGCCGTTGAAGAGGCCGTTGTAGTTGCCGGCGAGCGCCACCACGGGAAGGGTGTGGGAAACATTGACAAAATAGGTATTCGTTTCGGTGAACGAGCCCAGTAATGTGGTACCCGGTACAAAAGCGCGTGCCCGTACACAATCGGTGGTGTTGAGCAGAATGGTGCCTTGGTAAAGAGTGGAAGTGGCGGTGGGTTCGGAGCCGTCGAGGGTATAGCGTATTTCGGCGTTCGGATCGGGGCACGACAGTTGCACGGCGACGCCGGGGAGCGGATAAAAGCCGGCCGGGGTATCGAAAACGACCTTCGGCACATAGCCGAGGTAGGCCGTCTGGGTATTGTTGGAGGCTCCGGGCGTGGCAGTGGCGAAAAAGCGCCAGTTGGGCGCCCCGTTGGTCTGACGGCCCCTGGAATGGTTGCGGCGCGTGGGCGTGGAGAGCGGAAACTGATCGATGATCGTACCGGAGGGATCCGACAGTACCACATCTTCCTGCCGCATCTGGGTCAGTTTGAAATTGGCGTGCAGGCTGTTGCCGAACAGGCCGTCGCGGTTGGAGCACCAGATGATCCGGAAGCCGCCTGCCGGCAGGGTGATGCCCGCAGGGATCTGCCACTGGGTCGGGTTGGCGGCCTCGTCGCTTAGGAAATAACCGCCGAGGTTGACGGCCGTGGGCCCTGCGTTGTACAGTTCGATCCAGTCTTCGTAATCGCCGAAGTTATCGGCGACCTGGGTGGAGTTGGAAGTGGAAATCTCGTTGATCACCACTTGGCCGCTCATGGCTCCCGTGGCAAAAAGAAAGAAACCGAAAATTTTAAGCGTGTTGTGGAGAATAGAATACCAATTCATAATCAGAAAATAATTTCGACGAAAGTCGCGTTTTCGGGTCGGTTCAAAAAAAGAAATCGCAAATCGGTCGGCCATTTTACCTTTTTTCCCAAAAAACAGTTTAGATTGGCCGTCCCAACCGCACAAAAATAATCAAGTACGGGCAAATCTGAACGCAGCCCTTCTCTTTTCGCCACATCAAATCCGAAACTATGCGCCTTTTTACACTGATATTCTATTGGTTCCCTCTTTCTGTCTTCGGGCAAAGCGCCGAAGTAGTGCAGGCCTACAACCGGGCGCTGATTTTTTACCAATCGGAAGACTACGGATCGGCCGCCACGGAATTCAACAAAGTGCTGGCCCTTGACTCTTCCTTTGTGGCCGCCCGTCAGTGCCTCGCCGTGTGCTACGATGAGATGGGCGACAAAAACAAATCGGCGGACCAATACCGGGTACTGATCCGACAGAACCCCACCGATGTGCGGTCTTATTACAATCTGGCCATCATTCGGTACGACCAGGCCAATTATACCGAAGCCTTGGACCTGTGCACGACGATCCTGGCCATGCGCCCGGACTACGACAAAGCCACCAAGCTCCAGCAAAACATATTGGCCAAGACCGCCAAAAAAGAGCCCGCCCAACGCGTGGGCAATGTGGTGCCCGGCGACCCGATGCTGCTGGCCTACAACCGCGCCCTGGACGCCTATAAAAGGGGCAGTTACAAAGAGGCCATCAAGGAACTCGATTCCCAGCCCGAGAAGGAACGCGACAACAACAGCTTTTACCTGTACGGCATTACTTATCTTAAATTGCGCGACTCCACCAAAGCCGCCGACTATTTCGCCAAAACCATCGAACTAAACGACCAGTACGCAGATGCACACCTGAATCTCGGCATCATACTCTACAATCGGCACAAATTCGAGGATGCCGCCAAGCATTTCGAAAAAGCAACCCGCATCAAGCCCAACGAGCCGTATGCGGGATACTTCCTCGGCAGAGCCCTCTACGCCATGGGCCGCTACATAGATGCCCTGCCCTATTTGCAGGAAGCCTCTATGTACATTCCCGATGGCGGCGAGGCGAGGGAGCTATACAAGAAAGCTTATGCAAAAGCGAACAGCCCGGGCGACCACCCCAATCCCGACGATCCGGCCGCCGTGGTAAAAGACGGACTCACCAAAGCCCAACGCGACAAGATCAACAAGGGGGTGGAGTATTACAACAACAAAAAATTCGAGTTCGCAGCTGAACTGTTCGGCTCCGTGGCTCAGGAAGCCCCCCAATCCGCCCTCGCACATTACTATTGGGGCGTCGCCCTGCGCGACATGGGCAAAACCGAAAAGGCGCGCGCCATTTTTCTCAAGACCCTCGAGCTGGATCCCTCCTTTGCCAAGGCGCACACTGCTCTGGGCGACCATTTTTACAACATGGCCGAATACCAGCCGGCCAGCGACGAGTACCAAAAGGCCATTGATTTCGGGGACGAGGCAGCAGACACTTATTTCCGCTTGGGCAATTCTTTTCTCAAACTGAAAAACGAGCCCAAGGCGATCGTAAATTTCCGAAAGGCCATCCAAATGGACGCTTACGAGGCCGAATACCACTACAATCTCGGACTGGCCCTGTACCGGACCCAAACCTTCAACGAGGCCATCTCCACCTTCAAAAGGGCGCATGAGCTCGACAACGGCAATCTCGATGCGCTGTACTACGCCTCGCTCAGTTTGAGCGGAGCCCAAAAATACGACGAGGCGCTCGAGGTGGCCGAAAAGGCTCTCCACAAAAACAAAGAGTACGCACCCGGATTTTTGGCCGCCGCCCAAGCCTTGGACTACCTCGGCAAGATCCAACAGGCCGAACGCTACCGCAACCACGCCTATGAGCTCGACCCGAGGCTGGAACCCAAATGACCCGCAACAAAACCAAACAGTGCCCCAAGAACACTCCTCCCGCCCCATCGCCGTCCACTGGTTCAGACGCGATCTGAGGCTACACGACAACGCAGCCCTCTTCCACGCCCTTGAGAGCGGTCTGCCCGTGCTGCCCGTCTTCATTTTCGATACCGATATCCTCGATCGGCTGGAAGACAGGCACGACGCCAGGGTGGAGTTCATCCGAGAGGCCCTTTCGGCAATACAGGAAAAACTGTTCGCCAAGGGCAGTTCCCTGCAAGTGCTCGTGGGCCGGCCGCTGGACTGCTGGAAAAAAATCGTCCAGACCCATCGGGTCGGGGCCGTTTTCGCCAACCGCGATTACGAACCCTATGCCTTGGAACGCGACACCGCCGTGGCGGATTTTCTCCGCTCCGAGGGCATCCCCCTGCACCTGTACAAAGACCATGTGATCTGGGAACACGACGAGGTCCTGAAAAACGACGGAACGCCTTACACGGTCTTTACGCCCTACTCCAAGACCTGGCGCGAAAAGTTGCGGACCTGCCCCACCGAAAAAAATCCGTTGCGGAACTTCGCGAGCGAAACCCTGATGGAGCGTTTTCTTCCGATGCGGCCGCTCGCCCTGCCCACACTCGCCGACCTCGGCTTTCACCCCGCTGGCATTCCTTTCCCTCCCATCGAAATCCCGCAGCAACGGATCGAGGATTACGAAAAAAACCGCGACTTCCCGGCCGTCTTGGGCACCTCCCGCCTCGGAATCCATTTCCGGTTCGGCACGATCAGTATCCGCGAAAAGGCCCGCAAGGCGATGGGGATCTCGTTCACCTACACCAACGAATTGATCTGGCGGGATTTTTACTCCCAGATCCTGCGAAATTTCCCACATGTGGCCACCGGAGCCTTTCGGCCGATCTACGACCGGATCCCGTGGCGATACTCCGCGGAAGAATTCGAACGCTGGTGCAACGGAGCAACCGGCTACCCGCTGGTGGACGCCGACATGCGCGAACTCAACGCCACGGGTTTCATGCACAACCGCGTGCGGATGGTCGTGGCCAGTTTCCTGACCAAGCACCTGCTCATGGATTGGCGGCTCGGCGAGGCGTATTTTGCCCAAAAACTGCTGGATTTCGACCTGGCCTCCAACAACGGCGGCTGGCAGTGGGCCGCAGGCTGCGGAACGGACGCGGCCCCTTACTTCCGGGTATTCAACCCGACGGCCCAACAGGAAAAATTCGATCCCAAGGGAATATATGTGCGCCGTTGGGTACCCGAACTCGGCTCTTCGCGCTATCCCGCTCCGATGGTGGAGCACGCCTTTGCCCGCAATCGCTGCCTGGAAACCTACAAGGCGGCGCTGGGCAAGGCCGAAGGCTGAAAAACAGTCGATTTACCTCGCCACCACGGTCATCAAAGCCGTTGTGCCCTGCGCGGAACTGAGCTGCACCAGATAGGCCCCGGAAGGAAATTCCCCGAAACGGAAGGTCTGCTCTCCGCCTACCCAAGCGATGTTTTGGGAAAAGAGCCGTTGCCCGGCGACCGAATATACCGTCAAGGTGCCGGCCCCGGCTGCAGCGGTCGTCAACCGAACCGACAATTCAGAGGTGGGCATGGACAGTGCCGACAATTCGACCCAAGGGGCGTTTTCAGCAGGCAAAACGCCCGTGGCCGTGCAATTCGCCAAATCAAGCGTTTCGCACCAGCGGGCCTCGAACTCTTGGCGGAACTGGTTGGCAATAGCGTGGTCGTGGATGATCAGCGTGTTTTCGTCGTTGTTGTTTTCCGCGCTGGCGGACCAGTTGTGCGAGCCCGTGATCACCACCGGATCGGCTTGGGCATCATCGGCGTCGATCACACCGTATTTGTGGTGGAACTGCCCCGGATCCGTCCAGTCGCGCACGGCAAGGCCACAGGTCTGGGTCAGAAAATTGAATTCCGAGCCGGTGTCGTTGATGTTTTCGATCAATCCGCGGACAGTGGCGCTGCTGGCGCAGATGGCTTGGGCCGTCGGATCATAGGTGAAAGAGAGCAGGGAAAACAGGATCTGGGTGTCGGAGTTGTTCAATTCCGACACCATTTGGGCAGACACGCCGTCGCTCGGCGAAAAGTAGGATTCCACGAGAGTGCCGCCGATGTTGAAGACGTGCGGAGTGTTGTCGAGCTTTTGGCTGCCGAAACGACTGTTGGCCGCGTTGGGCGCAGCGCCACTGCCGCCCCACATCTCCTCGAACTCCATCTCGTAGGCGATGGCGAGCGATTGGTCCTGTACGACGACCACGTTGTTTTGGTCATCGTTGATGTTGCCGTCGGTGAAATTCATCGAACCTCCGACCAACCAGCAGTCCTGAGCGTAATCGGCATCGATGACGATGAACTTGTTGTGCATCCGGATACTGCTTCCAGGGGCTCCTTCCATCACCGGAAACACCGGGGCCGGGCTCAAGGCCGTGTTGGACTCGTCTATGTCGGTGACGTAGCGCACCCGTACGCCGCGGTTCGCCGCATCGGTCAGCGCGGCCACGAAGTCGGGCCGGTTGGTATTGTAGGCGGCCACGTCAATGGTGGCATAGGCGGCGTTGATCTTGGCCTTGATCAGATCGAACAGTTGCTCGCCGGGAAGGTATGTGGCCGGCACAGGATCGGCGTAGCTGGTCTCGACCCAATGGTTGAAATAAGCGGAAATATTGCCCGTGGACATGGATTGGGTAATGAAAACACCCGTGGAACCGCCGTTCACCGAGGCGTAATACACCGTGGCCGGCTGCAGGCCTTCCAAACGGAAAAAATGGGCTTGACGTCCGTCGCGGTACTCGGCTTGGGCCTCCACGGTACCCATCTCCAGCGATTCGGTTCGACCGTAAGACAAGGTGCCGGCCGCTCCGGGGGCGTCAAAAACCAAGTGGTAACGGCCGATCTCCAGCACGGCAGGACGCTCGGATTTGGATAGATCGGCCACGGGGGTGAATTGCTGTGCCCATGCGGCCTGCAGAAAAAGCAAATAAAACAGGGAGTGGAAAAGGTGTTTCATATCGTCGTCGGCATCCGTTTCAAAAAATTAAGGAAAACAAACCGCCGCAAAGTTAGTCGGTGCGCGCATTTTTTTCGCTCCTTGGCTTCCAAAGGTCATCGCAAGGACGTTTTCCTTTTTTTGGGAAAAGAAAAATTTTTCCCAAAGGATCTATTTTCCCAAAAAAAGGAAGAGCGGAAACAGCGGGAAAATCCGTGCAGAACGGCTGCGATCCAACATTTCGGATGGGTAACGAAATCCATGGAATCCGTCATTTCCCATCTCCCGCTTCACCGGCATTCCTGCACCAAAAACTCGGCGAAACCTTCCGGATCTTCGAGCATTGGGAAGTGCCCCCAGTTTTCGTGCAGCCGAAATTCCGACCGGGGGAAATCAGTTTTCCAACGGTCCATGGAAGCAGGCGAATTGATGCGATCAAAACCGCCCCAAGAAAAATGGAAACGCTGGTGCCATGCCCCTTTTCGCACTTCTTCGCGCCAGTCGGACGAGATCAACGCGAACATCAGGGGAAAGGCCCGGCAACGGCCGATGTCCCCAAAAAATCGGTCACGGACGGCAGGCTCCATCGTCGCGGCCGACACAAACAAGCGTTTGGACCACATTTTCCGCAAAAAACCCACCTGCAAAAGCCATTGGACGGGCCGGCGGAAAGGAGCCAAGCGGGTCGTGCGGTACAGGAGCGATCTTTCGCCGGCCGAACCGACCCCGCCGTACAGGATGGTTTTTCTGGGACGCAAAATATAACCGTTGGGAAATTCCCAGCCGCGCTGGGCCAATTCGAGCAAAACGGCCGCTCCAGCCCCGTGCCCGAAAAAACACCAGGGTTCCAAGGTACGGCCCTCGACGGCCCGAAAAACATCGCCCAAAAAAACGTTCCAATAGTGCTCGGCCTCTGGCAATTCCTTTTCCCCGAAACCGGAAAGTTCCGCGGCCGCGAAATGCCATTTCGGCTTCAAACGGCGCAGGTGCTCCAGCGTTTCGTCGAAACGCGCCGGAGATCCGCCGTTGCCGTGTATGAGCAGCACATTCATGGGCAAAAATCAAAAGTGGCGCCCCGCACGGGCGGAGCGCCACAAAAGTATCTTTCCCAAAGGATTTATTTGCAGCAGGCGGGCAATTTTTGATAAACCGCGTCGTCGCGCGGCACATCGTCGGCCTGATATCCGGTCGCGGAAATACGGTTGCGCATTTGTTCGGGCGACACTTTTTTCGGATTGTATCGCACCGTCACGGTTTTGTCGGTCATGTTCAACACGGCGCTTTTCACCCCCTGCAAAGACAAAAGGGCGCCTTCGATGGCGTCTTTGCACATGCCGCATCTGGCCGAGGTAGTGATGCGGACCTCGCGAAGCGGTACCCAACTGTCCAGGCTGTAGCGCAGGCCGGCATAACCCATCGTACCCATGATGGGCCCGAAGACAGAGGTAGCGTCGAAGCGCGGTCTCGCCGGATCGCTGTTGAACGGATCCGAAGCACCGATGATGGGTTCGGACTGGCGGTAGTTGCCCACGTTTTCTGCACCGAGGTACAGGTCCAAACCGTTGCGCAACCGCCAGGTCACCTGGGCGTTGAAGAGCGGATAGACGGGCGAACGGCGGTCCAAGCGGTACTGCGGCAGTCCGCTCGTCGAGCCCAGCACCTCGGGAAGGCGCTGACTGCCGACCAACTGGGCCGTGGCACTGAACTCCCAGGCTTTGTTGGGCGTCACATAATACAGCGTGGCCAGCCCGCGGTGCACAGGCAGCAGGGGCTTGGTCTGCAGTTCGCCCCCGTAGGTCGTACGCACATCGTTGAATTTGTAGGCCAGTTTCAGTTCGAGGTCTTTGACCACTTCCTGCGTCCAGGTCAGGATGAAGGTGTTGGCGAAAGAAATGCCGTCGAGGTTGTACAGGCGCACCTCCTCGGGAGAGGCATCGAGGTCGACCACGACCTGGTTTTCGAAATCGGTGCGGTACAGATCCACGCTCACACTGCCCTCGCGAAGCCCCAGACGGAAATTTTGGGTATAGTTCAACCCGTAATTCCAAGCCACTTCGGGGCGCAGTGCTTCGGAAACCACGAAACGGCGCGAACCAGGCAGATAGGCGAAATTCTCCGCCAAAAAATTGGCCGTCCGCCAGCCCCTGCCCGCCGAAGCGCGCAGCACCGACTTCTCCGAAAAAGCGTATTTCAGGTTCAGACGCGGCACGGGCAACAAACCGTACCCATTGAGGTAATCCAAGCGGAAAGCGCCGATCAATGTGAAAACGGGCACCTCGTCCTCGTGGTGCTCGCCTTCCACGTGGTGGTGTTCTTCTTCTTCGTGGTCGTGCCCGAAATAGTCGTAGGTATATTCCACGAAGGCCCCCGGAACCTGCTCCGTGCGCTCGTACAGCACGTCCGAAAAGGTCTCCCGATAGCGGTCGAACTGGAAACTGGCCCCCGTGCGGATCTTGTGGAAAGTGTTGAAAAGGATCGTTTCGTAGATCAGGTTCGCATAAGCGCTGTACTGGGTGCCCTTGTAGCGGCGGTTGTACAGCGAGGTGGCCGCCAGATCGGATCCGAATCGCGCGCCCATGTCATGTATAGTGGCACTGCTCTGAAAACCCAAGCTCTTGTAGGGCTGCGCAAAACCGATGTAGCCCAACTTGAAAACCGCCTCGACCCGACGGGTGTCGATACCGATCCGATACAGCGAGTCGCCCCCGTGGCCGGCATGGCCGCCCGACATCTGTCCGCCCTGACGGTCGTCGATCAGCCCCTGCACCGAAAACTGCGACTCCACGTTCTTTCCGTTGTAGTTCCAGCGGGAAAGCGCGTTGAGCTGGCGCCGCAACGGGTTGTCCATGAAACCGTCGTGATTGTGGTCGAACTCCCGCCAGAAATAGTTGCCGTGCAGCAGAAGCCCGGTCGAAAATTGGGGCGAAAAACGGTGGGCCAATTGGATATTGGCCTCGCTGCGGGTCTGGTGGTTGAAAAACAGGTTCACGAAAAGCGGCGGTGCTTTGTCGGGCTTCACCAGTTCGACATTGATCTGCCCCGTGACGGACCGCGGCCCGTTGACCACCGTGCTCGCCCCCTTGGAAATCTGGATGCTTTCCAACCAGGTTCCTGGCAGGTACTCCAATCCGTAAGCCGTGGCCAGTCCGTTCAGCGCGGGCCGGTTTTCGATCATCAGTTGGGTGTAAATGCCCCGCAATCCGAGCATTTCGATCTCCTTGGCCCCCGTCACGGCATCGGTGAAGTTCACGTCCACCGTGGCGTTGGTCTCGAAACTTTCGGACAAGTTGCAGCAGGGCGCCTTGC
>JBEIJQ010000024.1:0-24702 GCA_040380145.1 Lewinellaceae bacterium
ACTTCTACAAGGGAGGCTGAAGGGGCTCGAACCCTCGACCTTCGGAACCACAATCCGATGCTCTAACCTGCTGAGCTACAACCTCCGTGTTGCGCGTTTGCGGCGCAAAGATAAGCACTTTCGAGATTTCACCAAACAGTAGCGGCGGTTTTTTTCAAAAATACCGCCGCTACCGAGGGCGCTCCCTTACTCCGCTCGGCAATCGCCCAACCAGGCTTTGCGCAGAGCCAACTGCTCGGGCGTGGCCTTGGCCATGGGGCGCAGGATATGCTTGGCCTCGACGGTCATTTTCTGCAGCTTGGTCTTGAGCACCACGGTTTTGCCCTTTCGCAAAACCTTCACTGTCACCTCATCTCCTTCCTTGGCCGTGGCCATGTAGGCTCCCAGCACCGCATTGACGGTGGCAAAGGTGAGATCCTGACCGTTCCACTCGGTGATCACATCTCCTTTCTTGAACTTGAACTTCTTTTGGCCGAATTTATCGAGATTTTCGACTTTTTCGATCTTGAGCCGCATTTCGGCAAAGTCGAAACCCAGCGCGCCGGGGTTTTCGATCCCGCCCAACGGCGACAGTTCCTTTGTCTTGCCCTTCGGAAGGTACTCGATGCCAGCCAAGCGCAACAGCTCGGCATACGGCAACGGCTCGGCCCCTCCCACAAAACGGTTCAGGAAATCGCCGACTTCGGGAAACGTCAGCTTCGTGATCTCGCCAAAAAGTTCCTCGTCCTTGAAGGCACGCTCTTTGCCGTATTTTTTGGACAGGTCCCGCATCAGATCGGCCATTCCGTACTTGCCCTTGGAAAGTTGGCGCAACTTGATATCCAAAAACATGCCGATCAAAGCACCTTTTTGATAGACATTAACGTACTGGTCTTCGTACTTGTCCAATGCGCCGAGACTGAGCTCCGTGAACGGCAGATCCTGCTTGAAATTCTCGGAAACCTCCATTTTTTCCCGCATCTTGCCCAAGAAATGTTCCATCGTGGTCAAGCGCCCACGGACCTGGGCAATGTGCGACGAATACTCCGTGTAGCCCTCGTACAGCCACAGGTGGCGGCTCATCTTGGGATCGATGAAATCAAAATCCTGGATTTCCTCGGAATGGATGTTCAACGGTGTGACGATGTGGAAAAATTCGTGCGCCGATACATCGCGCACAGTCTCCGCAATGGCGTCGGGCTCGCCTTCGAACAAGGCATAAAACGAAGAATAGGAATGCTCCAATGCCCCCGCGCTTCCTGAAGAATAGTTTTCGTCGTTCAGGTACAGCAGAAAAGCATAGTGATCAACGGGCAGTTCACCGCCCAGATATACGCGCTGCGCTTCCAGCGTGGGCCCGATCTCCGTGGCGATATACTTCGAAGTAACCAGGCCGTTGGGCGAATAGACGGATACCAAGACCCGTGCGTTCGCCACCTGCAGCCATGTGGTGTCGGGCCGACAAAACATGATCGGGCCGTCCACGAGGTAATTGTAGGTCTCCGCGAAAAAAACATCCGAGTTGGAGCTGCCGCCGATTCGCTGCAACGATGTGCTCCCGAACATGGATTCCGGACGCGCCACGGTAACATAATAGGGCAACTTCTCGAAACCCTCGAAAAATCCGAAGATCCCGTGGTTGTTGAAGACATAGTTCTCCGACTCGAAATTGGTACCGGCAGGCTCGAAAACCTGGTTGTCCAGCTCAGTGTCCCAAGTGTCTTCCACCTTGTACACCAACTTGGCCAACTTGGCACCATCGGCAATGACCCAGGAATTGGGATCGGGCTTGTCAGTGGCCAGTTCGTTGCCCGATGCGTCCAAGGCCTTGAAATCCTTGACGAACCGACCGAAATCGTAAATTTTGTAAGTGCCCGGCACCATCTTGGGCAAATGGTAGGTCAGGCTGCCGCGGTCGAGCTTGGGCACCTCCAAAGTGACGGTCAACAGATCGTCCTCCACGGCGTTCAGATCGACATCGAATCGATAAGAAGGCTTGGCGGGTTTCTGCGCTATCAACGATCCGCAAACAAGTAGGAACAGGAGAGAAAGGTGTTTTTTCATTTTGAGGAAAAAAAGTGAAATAATAGGCCTGCTGGCGGCCAACAAGAAACATAAACGCTTTTGCGCCCCTGTTCGTTTGTGTTTTTCTCCGAACATGACAGATTCAAAGCAATTTTTTGGCTCCCATCCGCGATAGAAGTTCGAGTTTATGTGCTCTTATTGTTTTTATTTTTATATAAAAAAATAATAATCAATTAAATAAAAAAAAATTCCGACACGATGGCAGACCGGCCTCAAAGCAATTTTTTGCGCAGTCTCGCAAATGCACCCCAAATCGGAAGTCGTTTCGACGATACGGCCTAAATTTGTGCAATCAATACTGGACAGACAAGCGCCCGTGATACAGCCCGGAAAAATCAAGCCCCTGACTTTTTTGCTCAACAAATTGGGCGAAAAACACCCCCAGTTCGACATGCCCAACACGGCCATGATGCTCGGCGGCGGCTGCTCGGTCTCCTCCGGCGTGCCGCTCAGCGGCGGGCTGATGGAACAATGCCGCATGTACGCCTTTCTGCTGGAAGAAACCGTCGGTGGAGGTCGGATCGCTCAAGAACAGCATTTCGACCAAGTGGCCGACTTGGTCAACCATCAGATCGACCGCTACCAGGCTTTCGTCAAAAACAAAGAATCCGTTTTTGCCCAAGAAGTGGAAGACGAATCAAAGGATTGGCTCCCCCTGATCAAGGAATTCGATCCCGGTGCGACTTGGAACGAATACCGCGACCAGATCGTTTGGCAACGCCTCTACGCCAAGTGGTTCGAAGCCTACTCCCAAGAACCGCTCGACCGGTTCCGTTTCGTGGAACGCATGGTCCATGGCCTACGGCCCGGCCCGGGTTACCTGCTGTTGGCCACCATGGTCGAAAACGGCCTGATCCGCAATCTCCTGACCACCAATTTCGAAGACCTGCTCGAAGATTCCATCGTGCACGGGGTCGGCATGCGCTGCAACGTCTTCCAAGACGACGAGTACTCCCGATACATCAGCATCCACAGCGAACGCCCCAACCTCATCAAACTCAATGGCGACTACCGCTACGCGCTTTCCAGCAACGGGGTCAAAAACATCTTGGCCCTCACGGAAAAACTCCTTTTCAAATTCGAGGAACTGCTCTACAGCCTCGACTTGGTGGTGCTGGGATACAATGGAACGGACCACTCCATCATGTCCAACATCCTGAAAATAAAAAAAGAGCGCCCGTTCGGGCTCTATTGGTGCGGCCTCAATCCGGCGATGGTGCCCTGGCGCGTGGCCAAGTTGATCAACAATACCCCCAACAGTTTCTTCATCAAAATCCAAGGCTTCGACGAGGTGATGGCCGAAATGTTTTCCCTGTACGGAAAAAAAAGCGCCCAAGACCTGGTCGCCCAGGCACAGGCCCGGCAATCCTACAACGATCAATCGATCCGGGACCTCGTAAAAACACTTCCACCGGAAACGGGCGCCGCCCTACAGAACAGATTTTTTCCCACCTGACGGTCGGACGGCCCCAATTTCCCAAAATATCCCACGAAAATGTCCATGAAATACAGCCAACGCGGCGTTTCCGCTACCAAAGACGAGGTGCACCAAGCCATCTCGCACCTCGACAAAGGGATTTTCCCCAACGCGTTCTGCAAGATCCTCCCCGATGTGGCCGGCGGCGATCCGGACTGGTGCAACCTCATGCACGCCGATACCGCCGGCACCAAAACTTCGCTCGCCTACCTCTATTGGAGGGAAACGGGCGAGCTGTCGGTATGGGCGGGCATCGCCCAAGACGCCATCGTGATGAACCTCGACGACATGGCCTGCACGGGTTGCCTCGACAATATCCTGCTATCCGGCACGATCGGCCGCAACAAGCGCTTCGTTTCCGGCGATGTAATAGCCGCCGTGATAGAAGGCGGGAGGGCTTTTTGCGAAAAAATGGCCGACTATGGCGTCCACATCCATCTGGCGGGCGGCGAAACGGCCGATGTGGGCGACATCGTCCGCACCATCGATGTTGGCTACACGACTTTCGCCCGGATGCGCCGCAGCGAGGTGCTCGATGTCCAAATCCGGCCGGGCGACGCGGTGGTGGGTTTTGCTTCGTACGGACAAGCGGCCTACGAAGACGCCTACAACTCCGGCATCGGCTCCAACGGTCTGACCTCCGCCCGGCACGATGTGCTGTCGAAGTTCTATGCGCAACATTTTCCGGAAAGTTTCGAAACCGGCATCCCGGAAGAGGTGGCCTATTGCGGGGGAAGCCGGCTGACCGACCTTTTCGAAGGCCACCAAGTGGGCCGCTTGCTGTTGTCGCCCACAAGAACCTTCCTACCGCTCCTTCGGGCGCTGCTGGTGGAGTTGCGCCCCCATGTCCACGGCCTCATCCACAACACCGGGGGCGGACAGAGCAAGGTCAAAAAATTCCTGCACGGCTGTTCGGTGGTCAAAAACAACCTGTTCGCACCGCCGCCCGTTTTCCGTCTGATCGCCGAATCGTCGGGTACCGGCGCCCACGAGCGATACCAGGTGTTCAACATGGGCTGCCGCTTGGAAGCCTATCTGCCGCCCGAAGCCGCCGAAACGGCCATCGAAATCGCGCGGGGACTGGGCATCGAGGCCCAAGTGATCGGACATGTGGAAGCCGCTGCCGAACCCTCCGTAACGGTCGAAGTAGGCGATGAAAAGTTGGTGTACTGATCCTTTTCCGATCGCCGGATCGGGGATCTCTTTTTTTCGAAAAAAATTGCCCCCCCTGCCCTATCGGGCGGAGCCGACCGCGCGGGAAATGTTCCAACGCATAAAGCCCAGGTACAGAAAAACGAGCACAGCTCCGAGCGCGCCCGTGCCGAGCGAAGGGCCCAAACCCACCTCGAAACCCTGCCCGATCAGGGCAAGGCCCATCCACCACCGCAGGCCGATGACCGTTGCCGCGGTCAGGGCGGCCACGGCCGCGAACTGCCACGCGAATCGGCGTTGAAGCACCTGCACGATGGCCCGCTGCCGATAACCGAGCTGCTGCAGCAACCGGATATCGCCCGACGCTTGGGCGACGAGCAGCCGGAAATTCAATCCATATACCAAAAGGGCCAACAATGCGACGAAACCGCCCGTGCCCCCGAGAACGGGCATCAGCACGGCCGCCAGCCCGCCCACGCGGTCGATCGCGGCACGGCCCACTTCCCAGTTCTGCTTTTTCAAGAACTCCCTGAAATCGCTTCCCGAAGGATTGTCCACGAGCGCGACGAGCTGCTTGGCCGGCTTGGCCGTTTCGCCGAAGGTGGCGTTGGCGTATCGGAGGAAATTGTCCGGGACCAACAAGGTATTGAGCCGCTGGGAAAATCCGACGATCCGGCACGAAAAGGCCTGCTGCAGCCCGTTGCCGGAAAACACCATCTGAAATTGCAGGGTGGTGGCCACATCCGGCGGAATAGGCGGCGTGCCGATGGCCGGCGCGGCGGCGAGGTTGTAGAGCGAAAGAAATTCTTTGGACAAGATCAGGGGGATGTCCCGCTGCCCGGGCTGCCAAACGAACTCGGGCGGGCTCACATCCAGATATTGACGGGGGACCGCCTGCAGGAACAAGTACATGTACAGGTCCGATTGCGGGAGCTCGCCCGTGACCCGGAAATGGTTCGACAAAACGGGATCGGCGGAGCGGACGAACGGCTGTTTGGACAACTCTTCCGTTTCTTGCGGAGAAAAAACGGCCGGATCGGCTCCGAGAAGCCCCAGCACCGAACCCATGGTGCCCACATTTTTCTGCAGGAGCACCACATTGGACTGCCGTTGCCGGATACCGCCGAAATCGATGTACAACTGAACGGCCAACAACAACAGGGACAGCCCCGCATAAGCCCCCAGTCCAGCCCAGAACAGGTTCCAACGCGCAGCAGGGCGCCAAAGCAATATGTTCAGCAAGCGTTCGATGTCGAAAACGGTTTGAGGGCGACCGTTGATGCCGGAGCAAGGCCGTGAAATGTCCGGCCGTGGGTCAACGCTCGAGCACCCAGGCCCCTTTGTTGATCTTGCGGCGGATCGTGGCCAGGTGTTTTTCCAGTTCGGTGACCGAACAGTTCAGGCGCACCCCTACCCTGTTGAGGCCTTTGTGGCCGTCGGTGAAAGGCGTGAATTTCTCTTTGAGCAGTTTGTCGGAAATGCGCTTGGCATTGGATGCTTGGGAAAAAGAACCCACGATGATGACCCAAGAACCGGAAGGCTCGGAATCGTCGAGGTACTTTTTGGCCATTTGCCTGTTTTCGTCCTCAGAAAAAGTCTTTTCGGGTTTCCCGTCCTTTTTCTTTTTCTTTTTAGCGGCTACATCCTCGTTGTCGTCGTCCGCATCGTCTTCTTCGGCAGCAAGCCATACATCGAGCGGCACTTGTTCGGCAGGCGGCGCGGCGGCGTTTTCGGCGACCGTTTGCTCAAGGGCTTGGACGGGCGCGGACGAACCGCTGTCGCCGGAAGACGGGGACGACACCAGCGCGGCTTCTTGGTTGCGGGGATTTTCGACAGCATCGGTCGAACCGCCGCCGGAGAGCCACACGATGGCCGACAGGGCCAGCAGGAAAGTCACCGAGGCAGCGACCAGGGCGCCGCGCGAAAAAGAAGAGCGGCTGGACGAAACGGCGGGCCCGGGCTTGGTGGACGGGGTTTCCGGAGTGTTCATCTGTTGGCGCAGGATGGGATAAAACCGAAGCACGGGCAGTCCGTAAGAATACCGATCGAAATTCGTGCCCTCGGAAACGAAACGGATGTTTCCTTCCAAATCTTGGTAGAGCTTGCCCACCTTTTCGAAGCGCACGGTACTTTTTTGGGCCAAGGCCGCGTGGATCTCGGCAACGGCCTCGGAGAGGCTTTCAGAGGCGGCTTCGGGCAACAAGCCTTCGGCACGCACCAAGCGACCGACAAACAGATCGGCGTCGTCTTCTTTCAGCGCACCGTTGTAGCGCACATTTTTGCTCGGCGGATGGATCAGTCCCTGCACATGGTCGATCTGCGCGTTTTCCCGATACACCAAGAAAGCCCCCAAACCGGGCACTACGACACATTCCTGCTCGTAGAGGAGGGCAGCGAGATGTCGGTCGATGGGAAGCTTCATATGGGGTATGAGAATGGCCCGAATCGGGACGTTTGTTTTCAACGGGGCACGAAAATACGGCCAAGCGCCCCATTTTTCCAAATGCCGCAGCGCAATTTCAGCTTTTTTTCTCCAAAACTTTTCCCCAAAAAAGAAGCAATCTGCCGGATTCGTTTTCCCAGCAGAACAACTCTCTGTACCGAAAACAGTTTGCCGACTTGCGCGCCCGTTCCGCCGGATCCGCCAAGCGGGCGTTCAGAAAATCCGCCAGCGATTCCGGAGAACCGTCGTCGTCGCCGAGCAGCCAGCCCACCTCGTGATCCGCCAGTACGGCCCGGTACTCCGGAAAGTCGGGACTGACGGAGGGCACCCCGGCCTGCAGATAGTCGAAGAATTTGTTGGCCAAAGAAAAATAATAGCTCAATCCTTTGTTTTCCAATAAATTGAGACCCAAAAATGCCCTCGGGGACAGAGCGCGAAGCTCGTCCGGAGACAGATAGCCCAAAAACCGCACGCGGTCCGAGAGCCCTTCGCGTTCGCACAGGCGGCGCAATCCTTCCGACAGATCGCCTTCGCCGGCCAGCCACAGTTCGGCCCCTTGCACGCGGTGCATGGCCAAGATGGCGCGCTCAAGGCACCGGCCTTCATTGAGAACGCCCTGGTAGAGAAAAAAAGGTCGGTTGTCGGGCAACGAGGGCGGCGCGTCCGACGACCACGGCACATTGCGGAAGGTATCGAACCGGATACCGTATCGGTTGCCCAGCACTTCGGCAAGTGCCGGCCCCACGGTGCAAGCATATCGGAGCCGCGGCAGCAGCGCGGCGGCCAACATTTCCCAGGCGCGCTTGACCAGTGGGCGGCCGACCACCTCGGGGACCTCGGTGAAGTATTCGTGGGCGTCGTACACCAGCGGCCGGCCTTTTGCCTTGGCCGCCAAAAAGCATGGCCCGATGGTATCGAGATCCACGGCGCAGAGCGCGTCGAAGCGACGGAACAGCAAGTAGAAAAGCAAGCGCAGGTTGAATTCCAGATAAAACAACTTGCCCTTTTCAAAAAAACAGCGCAGCCTCACTTGTTCGTAAGGCTGCGCCGATAGATCGGGAGCGTTTTTGCGCCGGCGGCCCAAGAGGCAGACTTCGTGGCCCGCACCTGCCAGCGTGGTGCAGATGCGCTGCATCCGCTGGTCGTAAGCAGGTTCGCCCGTGGTGGCGAAAAGGAGCCGCGCGCCGCTCAAACGATCACTCTTTGAGTTGGCTGAACCAGGTCAGGCAGTCGATCAGACAGGGCACCGCGCAATCGGAATGGCCGATGTTGCCCGGATCGAGCTTGGTGATGTCGAGCCGGCCCAATCCGGCAAAGCTGTTGAGCGCCACATCCGTATTGGCCGGCGCCACGAGCTGGTCGCCCGAGCAATGACAGAGCTTCATGGGCGCACGGGGCGTGAAGTTGTACAGGTCGTTGTCGCGCAGAGCGTTGCGGAAAGGGTGGTTGGGATTGGCCATGAAGCCTTGGAAAACATCGTCGCGCACCACTTGGTTGGGCACATCCGGCATGACCGCATTGATCGAACCGGGGCCGTGGTATCCGTCGTACAGAGGCGGAAGAAGGCTGTCGTAAGGCGATTTCAAGAAATCGGAGGGGCTGGCGTACAGATCGTACACATCGTTGAGGCCCAATAAAACGAACGGCAGGTAGTACGGCGCACCGTAGGTATTGGGGGATTCCAACACGGCGGCCTGCGTGAAGCCGAGATCGTATGGTCCGGCCATGGGATAGCAGGCCGTGATGTCGAACTCGTCGGGGTACAGGCGCTCCATGTCCTTCAAAGTGGCCATGGTGGCGTGTCCGCCCTGGGAATAGCCGAAAAGGAACAGTTGGTCGTTGAGCTGGTCATACGTGCTGGCGCCGATGAAATTGCGGCTGGCGCGCACCATGTCGATGGAAGCGGAAGCCTGGCTGGCCGCGTGCACATAGGGGTGGATGCGGCTATAAGTTTCGGGGGCCGCGCTGAGGCCGAGGTAGTCGGGCATGCACACCGCGAAGCCCTGATTGGACGCGAGCAGGATGCCGATGATGATCTCATAGCCCATCGAAGACGGCGCATCCGCTTTTTCGGTGATCGTGCCGTGCTGGTAGGAAGCCAAGGGAATATTGGCGTTCACGCCCTTGGGCACCACGAGAGCGCCGGCCGAGTAGGTCTGTCCGCCGTCCGGATCGATCGTGCTGTACACCACTTCGTAGATGTCGATGCCGTAGTTGGAGGTCACGGCGCCGAGGGCGGCCTGCCCCAAGGCGTTTTTGAAAGAATCCACTTGGGCGGGGCTGTAACTCACCAAGAGATTGGTGCGGTACACATCGCCGCGGGCGGGGCCTTCGGGGCCTTCGTTGTTGCAAGCGGAAAAAAACACGGCAATGCCGAGAAACAGAAGGGCTAAATGGCGCATGAGCAGTCGGTGGTTGGATAAAGGTTAATTTTGTGTAAGGTTCAAAGGCGAAAAGTACGATTTCCATTTGTTTTTTTCCTTTCAGAAAAAAAATTAGCCGCCCGTCCCCCTTACCTTTGTCGCCCGAGCGGCCTTTTTCCGCTCGTTTCCCTTTTTTTCGAAAAAACATGTCTGAAATCCAGCAACTCCAAGAAACCGCCCGCCAAGTGCGGCGCGACATCCTGCGGATGGTGCACGGCTCGGCTTCGGGACATCCCGGCGGCTCGCTCGGCTGCGCCGACCTGCTCACCGCCCTGTATTTCTCCGTGATGGACCACCGCCCCGAATTTCGGATGGACGGCCGTGGCGAGGACCTTTTCTTTCTCTCGAACGGCCACATTTCGCCCGTTTGGTACAGTGTCCTGGCGCGCAGCGGCTATTTCCCGGTGGCCGAACTGGCCACTTTCCGCAAGTTGGATTCCCGCTTGCAGGGACATCCGGCCACCCACGAAGGGCTGCCCGGCGTGCGCGTGGCCTCCGGCTCCCTCGGACAGGGACTTTCCGTGGCCATCGGCGCTGCCCTCGCCAAAAAACTGGAGGGCGACGAAAAACATGTTTATTGCTTGATGGGCGACGGCGAACTGCAAGAGGGGCAGATCTGGGAAGCCGCCATGTTCGCCGCCCACCACCGCGTGGACAACCTCATGGCGTTCGTGGATTGGAACGGCCAGCAGATCGACGGCCCCAACGACGAGGTGATCGGCCTCGGCGACTTGGCCGCCAAGTGGAGATCTTTCGGATGGGAAGTCCGCGAAATCGCCGAGGGCAACCACCTGGCCCGTCTGCTCGACGACATCCGCGACGCCCGTCGCCTGCTGCAAAGGGGCAAACCGGTGGTCTGTCTGGTACGCACCGTCATGGGCAAAGGAGTGGACTTCATGGAAGACAGCCACAAATGGCACGGCTCCACCCCCAACGACGATCAGCTCGCACGGGCCTTGGAACAACTTCCGGCCACCTCGCTCGGCGATTATTGAACCGCTGATCTGCATGACCGGAACCGTCTTCAAATCCACCGGCAGCTGGTATGTCGTCCACGACGACCAAGGCTCCGAATGGGCCTGTCGCATCAAGGGCAAGCTGCGCCTCGTCAACGAACGGGTGACCAACCCCGTGGCCGTGGGCGACCGCGTGGAGTTCGAACCGGAAAAAGGCACGCCCGGGCAGGCCGTCATCGCCTCGGTGCACACGCGCCGAAACTATGTCCTGCGCAGCTCGCCCCGCAAACGCCACCAAGTGCACCTATTGGCCTGCAACGTGGATCAAGTGGTGCTGGTGACCAGCATCGCCCAACCGATGGTCAAACCCGGTTTCATAGACCGCTTCCTGCTCACCACCGAGACCCGCGACATCCCGGTCTATATCGTTTTCAACAAAAAAGACCTCTACTCCCCGGACGATGCGATCCTATGCCGAGGCCTGCGCCGCATTTACGAGGCCATCGGCTACAAAACGCTGCTCGTTTCGGCCGCCACCGGCGAAGGTCTCGACGAACTGCGCCAACTGCTGGACGGCAAAACGACGCTGATCAGCGGGCACTCGGGCGTGGGCAAATCCTCGCTCGTGAACGCCCTGCAGCCCGGGCTCGAACTGCGCACCCAAGAACTGTCGGACCATTCCGGCAAAGGCCTGCACACGACCACCTTCGCAGAAATGTTCCCCATCGGCGCCTCCGGCTTCCTGATCGACACGCCCGGGATCAAAGAACTCGGTTTCATCAACCTCGAACCGCTCGATGTGGCCCACAATTACCGCGAACTGTTCGACGCCTCCCCGGGCTGCAAATTCAACAACTGCCTGCATGTCAACGAACCCGACTGCGCCGTCAAGGCAGCCGTGGAAGCGGGCAAGATCAGCGAACTGCGCTACCAGAGCTACCTGAGCGTGCTCGAAGAAGTGCAGTCGCAAGACCATTGGCTCCGGAAAACGGATTGGTGATCAAATCCCATATCGCATGCGCGCTGTCATCCAACGGGTCTCCCACGCTTCCGTCACCATCGACGGGCATGTCAACGCCCGGATCGGGCCTGGGCTGCTCATCCTGCTGGGCGTCGAAACCGAAGATTCCGATGCCGATGTGGCCTGGCTGACAAAAAAAATCCCGGCCATGCGGATATTCAACGACGATGCGGGCAAAATGAACCTTTCTCTGCTCGACATCGGCGGAGAAGCGCTCGTGGTCAGCCAATTCACCCTGCACGCCGAAACGAAGAAAGGCAACCGGCCCTCGTTCGTCCGAGCCGCACGCCCGGAAACCGCCGTGCCGCTCTACGAGTCTTTCGTCCGTCAACTGGAAGCGGAACTGGGACGCCCCGTCGGCACGGGACGCTTCGGCGCCGACATGAAGGTGGAACTGCTCAACGACGGCCCGGTGACCATCGTAGTGGACACCCGGTAAACTGCCGGCTTTTTCATCCAAAGCCTCCTTTCGATCACCCCTCGAAATGGAGCGAAATGGTGATCGTGCCAGGAAGCAACTTGTCGAGGGTGCGCGAATAGATCAGATCGCGGTCGTAGATCAATCCGTTGCCCAGACCATGGGAAAACTTTATTTCGGGGGAAAAAATGAAGTAAGGGAAAAAAACCTGGATCCCGAACCCATACTCCAACTGGTAATCGGTCGCCGCCACTTTTATCAATTGGGCCGCCTGCCGCGAACGGGAATTGCTGGCAAGGTCAAAAGTGAACTTGGCTCCGCCCAGGACGAACAGGCGGAAATCCCGGTAGATCTTGGACTTGTAGCGCACATGGAAGGGCAACTCCACAAAAACCGATTCGATGCGTTTCACATCCTGCACACCGCTCAGCGTGGTGTAGGAAATCCGGCGATCGGCGAACGATAGGGTCGGCAAAAAACGCAGGTCGAAATCCTCGCCCATCTTCAAGTTGGTGACAATGCCCAAGTTGAAACCCGGCCCCCGGGGCGACGAAATGGAGGTGATGCTGTCGTTCAAAATGAAATCGTCCGACCGGAAGACCTTGTATCCCGATGTGTTGTACCCGAGGGTAATCCCGAAATAGTATGGCTTGTTGCTGAAATTCTGGTAGTTGCGCGTCTTTTTGTCGCCCTGGGGCATATACTGGCTCGCCAGCCCGCCGGGCAGCAGCCACCACAACAACAATACCATCGGAACGATACGGCTCATCGAAAAAGAATGTTCGTGCAGAGAAGCCCGGCAGGTTCCGGGCGGTTCACTTGATCAGGGTAAAACAAACGATTCGATAAGCAGCGGGGATTGTATGTTCCTTGAAACTTATGCAAAGAAAAGACATTATGCCGATTTGGTGGCCAGGTAAACCGAACAAATCCCCAAAGTAAGGGATTTGGCCTCTACCTGTCGGAAACCGACAGAGGTGAGTTCTCCCACAAAAGCCGCCCCGTCGGGAAAAGCCTGCACCGATTCGTACAGATATGCGTACGCCCTCGGATCTTTGGAGGTGAACTTGCCGATAAAAGGCAACATATAACGGAAATACAGGTGGAACAATTGCTTGAAAGGTGCGGTCACTGGTTTGGAAAATTCCAGCACGACCAATTGCCCCCCCGGCCGGAGCACACGGTGCATCTCCGCCAGCCCGCGCCGAAGGTTCTCGAAATTCCGCACGCCGAAGGCCACCGTGACGGCATCGAAAGAGGCGTCCGAGAAACGGAGGTTTTCGGAATCCCCGTCCTCGAGCACAATGGAATCGGAAAGTTTTCGGCCTTCGATTTTTATTCGGCCCTTTTCCAACATTTTCGGGGAAATGTCCACCCCGACAATGGAAATGGGCGCCAACTGGCGGTGCGCCTCGAGGGCCAGATCGGCGGTGCCGGTGGCCACATCCAGCAGACGGGCGGGCGCCAATCCGCGCAGAGAGCCGATGGCCTTGCGCCGCCAGCCCCGATCGATGCCGAGCGACAGAAAGTGGTTCAGGAAATCGTAGTAGTGAGCAATGTTGTCGAACATGTTCGACACCTGTTCCTTTTTGGAACCGCTTTCTGAATAAGGTTTGACTTCGGCCATCGGGTTGATTTTTCCGGCATCCGGCCGGTCGGGCAAAAAGAATTAAACGCCGCTCGTCGCAGAGGGTTCACGGAACAGCCGTTTGCCGGTCATTGGTTTTTCAGTTCTTTCAAAAGGCCCTTTCGATCGGCGTTCAGGGCCTCGTTCCAGATCCCTTCGGCCGTGGCGGCCTCCTCGGCAAGGGAAGCGAAACCGGCGCCCTCCGGGGTATCGGCCCAAAATTCCGCGATTCGCTCCCACGCCTCTTGGTAAGCCGAAACATTGCTTCCCAAAGCAAAGGTGGGGAGCAACTTGTCGAGCCAGAGCCGATACCGCTCCCGCACCAGCGCCCTGAGGGGGAATTCCTGCGACGCATCGTACAAGATACCGGTCCAAAAATCGAAATGGTCGGCGCACGCCAACGGCGCAAGTTCCTCCGCAACGGCCCGGAACGGCTTTTCCAGGTCTCCGCTCTCCAGTTGCAGTCGCTCCAGCACGGAGCGCACCGTGTCGGAAACGGTCGGTCCCGCCTTCAACGCCAAAGCCGCCCAATCGGGCCGGATCGAGAAACTCGAAACGCCCGTAAGCTGCAGGGCGCAGAGATTGTTGAACAAAAAGCCGCGTGGCCGCGTCCCTCTCCAGATCGAGGGGACGGCCTTGGCGGGCGGCCCCGAGCAGATGATCGTAGGTTGTGCCCTTGCGCGCATCGGCCTGGCGGATGTTGTTCTGCATGTACTCCAAAAACGCCGCAAAGCCGGCGTCGCCGGTTTTGGGCGAACTGGCCGAAAAGGTGTTTTTGAATTCTTGGAACGCACCGCCGACAGATTCCAAACGGTCGGTGGCCTTGAGGCCGAGATCGGCGCGGTAACGCTTGACCAACGCACCGTCGAAAGGAGCGGTGTCGCGCACCTCGGACGGGATTTCCTCTTCGGGGGCCACAGGGCCTGGCGGCGCCGGGCGCGGACAGGCCGTGAGCAGGGGCAGCAAGAGCAGGGTGAACAGTTTGCGCATACTTTTCTTTTGGCGCAAAAATACAATTTTGCGGGCGCTTTGCCGTCCGTTCGGCCGAAAGTCGCTCGGCTCCCGATCCCCATCGACCACCCGACCGCCGATCAGAAAGATTCGACCTATTTTTGTTCGGGCCATCCGGGGCCGATGGGCGCGGCTTTTTTTCGAAAAAAAATCGCACTTTTAGCCTTGCAAGCCAACGGAGCATTTCCGTCCGCACCATCACACTTCTGCATTGCCGCCCATGAAGCCACACCTCCTCCGTCCCGTTTTTTGGAGCCTTTGCCTGCCGGTGGGCCTCTTCGCACTGTCCGCATGCCGCGATTCGGCGCCCCGCCTGCCGGAAAAAATGCCGCTCCACAGCGACTGGACTTTCCGCCAAGCGGACACGGGGCAGTGGCTGCCCGCCAAAGTGCCCGGCACCGTCCACCACGATCTGCTCCGCCACGGACTGATCCCCGATCCGTTCGTGGGCACCAACGAAGATTCGGTGCAATGGGTGGAAAAAAAAGACTGGGAATACCGCTGCTCGTTCGCCCTCGACGAAAAACGGCTGGCCCGCCAAGGACAGGAACTGGTGTTCGAAGGCCTCGACACCTACGCGGATATCTATCTGAACGACACAATTTTAGGCTCGGCGGACAACATGTTCCGCACCTGGCGTTTCCCGGTGAAAGACCGTCTGCGCCTCGGCGAAAATTCCCTGCGCGTGGTGTTCCGCTCTCCCATCGAAGCCGTGGATTCTGCTTGGAAGGCCCTCGGCTACGAACTGCCCGGCGGTGTGCGCACCATGGCCCGGAAAGCCGCTTTCCATTACGGTTGGGACTGGGGCCCGAGACTCGTCACTTCGGGCATCTGGCGTTCGGTGCACCTCGAAAGTTGGGACGCGGCAAGACTTTCCGATTGGCATGTCCAGTTCCACGAAGTCGGCAAGGACACCGCTTTTTTGACCGCCCACGCCGTGGTGCGGTCGTTTGATGGCGACCGCAAAGTCAAGCTCAAACTTTGGCGGGACGCTTTTTTTGACGGAAAAATTTGGACGGACGGTGAGGACCAGCTCCTGGGCGAGACAGAGGCCACCCTCCGCGAAGGCGACAACCGGATATCCGTGAACGGCAACATCGCCTCCCCACAACTGTGGTGGTGCAGCGGTCTCGGCGCTCCCAACCTGTACCGCTTGCGGCTGGAAGTTCTGGACGAATACCCTCGACAGATAGACATTTCGGAAAAATCCATCGGCCTGCGCAAGATAGAACTGGTGCACGATGAGGACGAGCACGGGAAATCCTTTTATTTCCGTCTGAACGGACTGCCCGTCTTCGCAAAAGGCGCCAATTACATCCCTCGGCACAGTTTGCAGAGCGGAACCACGGAAGAGGATTGCGAACGCCTGCTGCAAGACGCGGCGGCGGTGAACATGAACATGCTGCGCGTCTGGGGCGGCGGCATTTACGAAGAGGACTATTTTTACCGGCGCTGCGACGAGATGGGCCTGTTGGTGTGGCAGGATTTCATGTTCGCCTGCGCCATGTATCCCGGTGAAGGGCCTTTTCTGGAAAATGTCCGCCAAGAAGCCTCCGACAATGTCAGGCGTTTGCGCGACCACCCCTGCATCGCGCTTTGGTGCGGCAACAACGAAAATTCCGAGGCGTGGCACAATTGGGGCTGGCGGGATCCGCTCACGCCCCCTCAGGTCGAAAAAGTGTGGGCAGATTACCAAAAACTCCACTACGAAGTGCTTCGGCCCGTCGTCGAAGAACACGGCGGCGGAGTCCGATTCTGGGAGTCTTCGCCCCTGTACGGGCGGGCCGAACAGCGCAGTTTCACCCACGGCGACGCCCATTATTGGGGCGTTTGGCACGACGGCGAACCTTTCGAGACTTACGCCCAAAGGGTGCCGCGCTTCATGAGCGAGTTCGGCTTCCAATCTTTCCCCGACCTGCACACCATCGCATCCTATGCCGATTCAGCCGAAAGGTCGCTGACAAGCCCCGTGATGATGGCCCACCAAAAGCATCCGCGGGGCAACCAGTTGATCCGCAGCTACATGGAAAAGTACTATCAACCGGCCAAAGATTTTTCGGGCTTCGTGTATCTTTCGCAGATGCTGCAGGCCGAGGGCATCTGCGCGGGCATCGAGGCACACCGCCGCTCACGGCCTTACTGCATGGGCACCTTGTATTGGCAGCTCAACGACTGCTGGCCCGTGGCCTCTTGGTCGGGACGGGATTTTTACGGACGCTGGAAGGCCCTGCATTACCGATTGAAAGATGCTTTCTCCCCCACCCTCCTTTCCGCCGTGCAGGAAAATGGACGGTTGCGGCTTTTCGGCATCCAGGATCCCTTGGCCGACCTTTCGGCAACGCTCACCGTGGAAGCCATGGATTTTCATGGGAAAATTATTTTTTCGGAAAAAAAAGAAGTCGCATTGCCCGCCGCTTCCTCGTCGGTCGTCTGGGAAAGGCCACTCGCCGAAATGGGCATCGGAGAAAGCGAAAAAAGACGCACTTTCGTCCGCTTTCGGCTGACAAATGCCGCGGGCAACGAACTGTCCGTCCGATTTTTTTATTGGGAAAAAACCAAGCTGCTGCAACTGCCCGTCCAAGAATGCACCGCAGAGGTGTTGCCGGCCGAAAACGGACTTTTTCCCGTGAAAATCAACGCCCGATCCCTCCAACGAGGCGTGGCCCTTCAAGCAGAAGTGCCCGGACGGTGGAGCGACAACTTCTTCGAAATGGCGCCCGGCGAAACGCGCACGGTGTATTTCACCCCCGAAAAAAACATCGCGCAACTGACCGTGCCCCGCATCCGTACCCTGAACGGAGAAACACTGGTCTCGCACCCTCGCTGCGGAAACTGCGGCGCGGACGGACGGCTTCGCCGCTGAAAAACCTCAGACCGACACCTCGGCCTTGATGTGGGGATGCGGATCGTACCCCACCAGTTCGAAGTCCTCGTACCGGAACCCGAAAATGTCGCGCACCTCCGGATTGATGCGCATGGTAGGCAGCGGACGCGGCTCCCGCTCGAGCTGGAGCCGTGCTTGTTCGAGGTGGTTGTTGTACAAATGCGCGTCCCCGAAGGTGTGCACAAAGTCCCCCGGCTGCAGGTCGCAGACCTGCGCCACCATCATCGTGAGCAGCGCGTAAGAAGCGATGTTGAAGGGCACGCCCAAAAATATGTCCGCCGAACGCTGGTACAACTGACAGCTCAGCCGGCCCTCCGCCACATAGAACTGGAACAGGCAATGGCAGGGCGCCAGGGCCATGGCGTCCAGATCCGCCACGTTCCATGCGCTCACCACCATGCGGCGGGAGTCCGGATTGGTGCGCAGGGTGTGGACGACCTGCGCGATCTGGTCCACCGCCCGTCCGTCGGGACAGGGCCATGCCCGCCACTGGTGACCGTACACCGGCCCGAGTTCTCCCTGTGGATCGGCCCATTCGTCCCAGATCCGTACGCCGTTTTCGCGCAGGTAGGCCACATTGGTGTCGCCCTTCAAAAACCACAGCAATTCGTGCACGATGGATTTGAGATGCAGCTTCTTGGTGGTAACCAGCGGAAATCCCTCCCGAAGATCGAATCGCATCTGCCACCCGAAAACACTGTGCGTGCCCGTGCCCGTCCGATCGGACTTGGGGCAGCCGTTTTCCAACACATGGCGCAACAGACGATGATATTCCTGCATAAAAAGTGGACTGTCTCCCTGTAATGCCGTCCGGAAATCCCCCCTAGAACACCACAGGGAACCTTTGAGAAACAGAAACGCGGTGCAGATACTTTGAAACGGAAGAAAGCAATAGACCTGCTTCCGCGACGCAGGATTTGCACGGTCAAATATAGGCACGGGCGCCATTTGTTGGATAGCCTGGGCGGCAGATTGCGAGGGCTCGAAAAGACACCGGAGGATTTCCACCGGTTCAGTTGTGGATACAACCCAACAAGGCCCAATCAACGACCCGATGAACATAGATCGTCCTGAACGGAACGAAAACAATTACCTGTATCTCTCTCTGCGGGATGTTCCAGCCATTGGGAACGAATCGGGCACCCGGGGTGTTTCGGCCGTGTCCATTTTTCCAATATTTAGTACTTTTGCTGAAAGTAAATTATTTTGCCGATGCCGAATATCCAATTTGCACCAATATGATCAAGAGCTTTCGTATCAATAATTTCATGGGGCATGCCCCCCTCGAGGTCCGAGACATCCCGGCAATCAATTTGATCATCGGCAAAAACGATGCGGGCAAGACCAGTTTGTTGAAGCTTTTGTACGCGGTTTCCAAAACTTTCGAGATCTACAACAAGAAAAAAGTAGGGCTTCCCGAGGTGTCCTTTCGCAAAGAACTCGCTGAAAAACTACAGAATACCTTTATGCCCGACAACAACCATCTGGGCCACTTGGTCCAAAAAGGAGCCAAAGAGAGCCTGTCGGTAGAAATACAGGTCGGTTTCGGAAAAGGCAGCCACCAATACAAGGAAAAAATCTACTTTTCGTTCGGATCGAAAGCCGAATCTGTGATCAGCGACTGCACCAAAGTAGAGCCGACCAAGAACACCATCAAAAACGCTCTGTTTATACCGGCCAAAGAACTGCTGACGGCCTTTTCGGATATCCGCTACCTTCGGGAAAACGAATTCCGCCGCGGATTCGACGATACCTACTTAGACCTGATCAGGTCCCTCGAAACAGAGACCACCAAAGGGCGAGTGAACGACGAACTCAGCACGGTAAACAAGTCCCTGGAGGACTTGTTCGAAGGCAAAATCGAGCAGACCCGCAAGCCCGAGCAGCCTTTTGTGTTCAACAAAGGCAAGCAAAAATTTTCGATGCACCAAACTGCCGAGGGCATCAAGAAAATCGGCATTTTGACCACATTGATCAACAACCGTGCTTTGAACAAAGACACGGTGCTGTTTATGGACGAACCGGAAACCGCGTTGCATCCGAACGCCATCCGCAAATTGGTGGAAATGCTGGTGGCCATGAGCCAATGTGGCGTACAGATTTTTTGGCATCACACAGCTATTTCATCATCAAACAGCTCTCCATCACTGCCCAACGAGAAGGCACAGATGTGCATTGTTGGAGCTTGGAAAAAGAAATCGGGGAACCGATCACTTGCTCTGTCTCCAATCTGAAAGATGGGATTTTGCCCAACAACTCGATCGTGGCGGAATCTTTGGCCATGTACGAAGAAGACATCAAAGTAAAATTGGGACTTTGAGCCATGCCTACCGTACCCACGCCATTCGAGGAAAACGGAATCAAGGTCCGTTTCAGGGACGAGAACACTTTCCGTTTTTCGCAATTGTCCGGCTCATCAAAAATTGATGGTGCCCAACAGCGTCAGGGAAATGGACATTGGCTGGTACGACAAGTCCCTAGATATTTTGTGGTTGGTCGAATTGAAAGCCTTTTTTGACCCCGATAATCCAAAGCACCAGCCCAAGGATTTGTCTATAGAGAACATCCGAAAAGAAGTCTTGGAAGAACTGCTGTTGAAAAGTATACACTCTGTAAGCATGATCTGCGGCAACAGGTCTGGAACGGCCGTATGTTGGAAAGGAATGTACAAACATTCATCCAAGATCAAATTGGTCCACCTGATGCGGTTTTTGCCCGAGCAAGACACGCTGTACACCGATCAATTAGCCAACGACCTTCAGGCCAAGTTCAAGCCTTACAAACATATTTTCAAGGTAGATTCGATCCAGGTCTTGGACTATGACTATATCAGGAACAAAGGCTTGTTGGACTGGGTCGTATGAGGGGCCTGCTCCCCAAAAATAGACAACCAAGGGGCTAACGGAATGCACGCGCCCCCTCCAAATCCTCACCACAGCACGATCTTCGCCACGGCCTTTCCCAGCCGAAGAGCGTACATGCCGGGCGCAAGTCCGATGGTCGATATGCTCAAGCGGTTGGTGCCCGCCTGCACGGTTTCGTTCCAAGAGCGGATCGTCTGCCCGTTGGCCGAGACCAGCTGACAGGGCATTTCCTCATATCCGGGAGCGTTGAATTCCAACGCGATCGGCATACCCGCAGGTGCCGGTTGGGGAAACAGTTTCAAGGTGCCGAGGTCCTGCAGTTCCTGCACACTGGCCACATACGGCTCCACGCCGAACATGGAGGTGGCCGAGAGCGGGGCGCAGGTGTAGCCCGTGTTGAAGGGCATCACCCGCCAAGCATAGCGCGGGGGCGATCCGACGGGCAAGGGGTTGAAGTTGTGCTGCGACACATAAAAAGTATCGGCCGTGACCACATCCTCGTAAACGACCGAAAGCCCCTGCAAAAAGCCGACCTGGAAAACATAATGCGTGGCGTTGGGAACCCGAGACCAACGGAAGGTGATCGCCGTGTCCACCACGAACTGTCCGCCGGTGGGATACAACAGCGTCGGGGATTGCCCGATGGAATCTCGGAAAGGATTGTTCTCGTACAACAGATTGGGCCGCTCGTCCAAAATATAAGCGCGCATCAGCGCGATCTGGCCGGGCGAAAAACGCGATTGGCAGCCATCGTCGGCATACGACATGATGAGGCTCGCATCGGAACGGAAATCCACGCCGTTGGGGTCACGCTGAAGAGCGTTGCTCAGACCCTGGTTGTTGCACAGCCAACGATAAGAAAGGTAATCCGCTTCGGTATCGCAGATCCGATCGGCGGCCGTGGCACAATTGGAGCGGTCCATCAACTCCACCAACGCCGTGTCGAGAATGGTGGTATCGTTGCCCCAAAGCGTGTCGCGGAAATTCGTGTAATCGTACACCAAGCTGTCGGGCGTGGGGTCGTTGTAGTTGTAAGTCTTGCCTTCCCAACCGATGAAGGGGTGCTGACAATTGAAGTAGTGACCGGATTCGTGCGCCCAAGTATGGCCGTCCAAACAAGAGGTGGCCATGATGTTGCCAGCAAAACGCATGTTGTAGCCACAGTTGCCCGCCGCATTGGCCACGATGTAGGAGTTCATCGTGTTGGGCACATTGTATTGGAACATGAAATTGGCGCCGTCCACGATGTCGGTGTGGTTGTTGAAAGCCGAATTGGCGATCCGGCGCGGCAGACCGGCCATGAAAAATTGAATGTTCGCCGCCCTGTAATCGATGTTCATCTGGCAAAAAGCCTCCAACACCTTGTCGGTGCGCACAAAACCGCTCGTGTCGCTTTGCCCTACGATGTGCACGGTGACGGGGATAAAGAGCGTGGACTGCCCCCGCGTGTCGAAATGGGCAGGCTGTGCAGTGTAGCGGAGGTACCATTCATCGAGGTGGTCGGCAGAGCCGCAGGGCTGCAAGTGGTCGTGCTGGGCGTTCAGGACGCCGGCAAGACCAAAAACGAACAGGGCAGAGTAGAATAGACGCATAAAAAACTGGGAAAAACAGGTTTAGGCTTGCTTGCCGGTACCAGGCCCGATCTGGCAGTCGCCGTTCAAAATCGCACCTTCGTCCACGATCAGTTTGCCGGCCCGAAAAACACCGTTCACATTGGCCGTGGGCATGAGGTGCAAGGTGTCGGAAAGGTGGCATTCGCCCTCGAAGAAACCTTCCATCGTGAGCTTTTCACCGCGTATATTGCCGTTGATAGCGCCTTTTTTTCCCATGATGATCTTACCGTTGCAGTCCACATCGCCGAGGATCTTGCCGTCGAGGCGGACATTGGCCGTGGTCGAAAAATCGCCGGTGATGACCGTTCCCTCGGCGATGAAGCAGGTATCGTTGGATTCCGTGAGGTTGTTGATGTTGGACATATTGAACGTCAGGTGACGTGTTTTTTTTCAGAAAAAAGGAAAAAAATTTTTGCAAAAATAATCAATTCCCCGTTGAATTGTAGGGGCGGGGCTTGCCCCCGCCCATTCCCGAAAATCGCCGCCGTCCAAAAATCGCCCCCGCCATACCCAACGATTGCCCCCGCCGATAACCCGAATTGTTTTGGCGTATCCCGGGCCAGGGCGGGGGCGAGCCCCGCCCCAACAAGCCCCGCCCTTAAACCCATTGCCAGGGCGGGGGCGAGCCCCGCCCCAACAAGCCCCGCCCTTAAACCCATTGGGCCACCAACGCAGCGGCGTAGGCCGTCCCGGTCATGGCCACGAGCTGAATCAACGGCCACTTCCAAGATCGGGTCTCGCGGCGCACCACGGCGAGGGTGCTCATGCACTGCATGGCAAAAACATAGAACAGCAGCAGCGACAGTGCACTGCGGGGTGTGATCTCGTCGCGCATCCGCTCGCGCAGGGTTTGCGGATCCTCATCGTCCACGCTCTGGACGCTGTAGATCGTGGCCATGGTGCCCACAAAAACCTCCCGGGCGGCGAACGAAGAGATCAGGGCGATGCCGATTTTCCAATCGAAGCCCAAGGGCCGGATGACAGGTTCGATGGCATGTCCCAAATAGCCGAGATAGGAATGCTCCAGTCGGCGGCCGAGCAAGGCCGCCTCGTATTCGGTGGAATCAACCGGATCCGGACGTGCCGCCCATTCCGCTTTCAACTCTTCCTCGGACCGTTGGAAGGCTCCGGGCGGACCGAAAGCACTCAAAAACCACAGCACCACCGACAGTGCCAAGATGATCCGGCCGGCTTCCCACACGAACACCTTCACCTTATTACGGACCGTGATGGCCACATTGCGCCAATCGGGCATTTTGTAGGCCGGCAATTCGAGGGCTAAAAATCCGGAGTCCCTTGTTTTCAGTATTTTTTTCAAGATCCCGGCGGCCAGCAGGGCGGTGGCCACCCCCAACAGATACAGGCCCCACATCGCCAAGCCTTGGGCGTTGAACGGGCCGATGCTGCTTTTTTCGGGCAACACGAAAGAGACCAACAGCACATACACCGGGATCCGGGCCGAACAGCTCACGAAGGGCGTCACCAAGATCGTGATGAGCCTTTCCCGGGAATTTCCGATGGAGCGGGCGGCCATGATCGCCGGCACGGCGCAGGCCATGCCAGAAAACAGCGAAACCATGCTGCGGCCGTTCAACCCGAAACGCCGCATCAGGCTGTCGGACAGATAAACGGCCCGGGCCATGTACCCCACTTCTTCGAGCAAGGCGATGAGGACAAACAAAATGGCGATCTGGGGAACGAACACCAGCACACCGCTCAGTCCGGCGAGCACGCCGTCCGTCAGCAGATCGGTAGGCCAGCCAGCGGGCAGGTTTTTTTTGAAAAAAACGGACAGTTGAGAAATACCGTTTTCGATCCAATCCATGGGGTAGGTCGCCCAATCGAAAATGGCTTGGAAAAGCAACAGCAGGATGCCGAGAAAAAAAAGCGTTCCCCACCACTTGTGGGTCAAAACACGGTCGATCTTCGCCGAAATCCCGCGCGAGTCCGAGGCTTCGGAGCCTTGCGAAGGCCGCAGTACAGAAGCCACGAGGGGCACCAAACGATCGTAGCGGCGCATCGTTTCTTCGACCTGCAGGGGAAGCGAATGGAACCGCGCCGGATCCGTCAGATCGGACAAATCGCCGACACCCTGCCCCGTTTGCCGTCCGAGAACCTCCAGGTGGTGCAACCAGAGCAGCGCGCGGTAGGGATTTGTTTCCTGCAACCGTTCGCCGGCTTTCCGGATCGGTTCGGGAGCCAGTTCATCGGCCCGAACAAAAGGCGCCGGGGCCGGCCTGAAATTTCGCTCGGCCAACAGGGCCTTCACTCGATCGCATCCATCGCCGGTGCGCCCGTTCAACCGCACCACGGGCACCCCGAGCTGCGCGCCCAATTTCTCGTCGTCCAATCGGAGCCCTTCGCTATCGGCCACATCGGACATCGAAAGACCCAAGATCAGCGGATAGCCGAGATCCAGCACTTGGGTGCACAACAGCAGGTGGCGTTCCAAATGGGTGATGTCGGCCACATACAGGACCGCGTCCGGTCGCACGGCCGGATCCTTCGAAAGCAGCGTGGACAGCACGGTCCGCTCGTCGTCGGAGGTGGGGTGTAGGCTGTACGCGCCCGGAAGATCGCTCACGAGCACGGTTTCGCCATTGGGCAAAAGTGCCCGCCCGGACTTTTTTTCGACGGTGACGCCAGGGAAATTGCCCACCTGTTGGTTCAACCCCGTCAGCCGGTTGAACACCGAAGTTTTGCCGGCATTGGGATTGCCGATCAGGGCTAAAGTGAACGGACGAACCGG